>DATNGN010000018.1:0-5392 GCA_035605875.1 Casimicrobiaceae bacterium | reverse complement strand
CCGCGCGCACGAGGCGCGCGTGTGCGTCGCCGAGGGCCACACGCTCTCCGACAACCGACGCCCCCGCCGCTTCACCTCGCAGCAGTATTTCGTGACGCAGGCCGAGATGGCCGGGAAGTTCGCCGATCTGCCGGAGGCGCTCGCGAACAGCGTCGCGATCGCGCAGCGCTGCAACCTCTCCATTCCGCTCGGCACCAACCATCTGCCGCAATTCCCCACGCCCGCCGGCACCTCGCTCGACGACCATCTGCGCGCGGAAGCGGCGGCCGGCCTTGCGGGGCGTCTTGCGCATCTGTATCCGGACGCCGGGGAGCGCGAGCGTCGCCGTCCGGAATATGCAGCGAGGCTCGACGTCGAGACGAACACGATCGTGCAGATGGGCTTCTCGGGCTACTTCCTGATCGTCGCCGATTTCATCAACTGGGCGAAGAACAACGGCGTGCCGGTCGGTCCCGGCCGCGGATCGGGCGCCGGTTCGCTCGTCGCGTATTCGCTCGGCATCACCGATCTCGATCCGTTGCGCTACGCGCTGCTCTTCGAGCGGTTTCTCAATCCCGACCGCGTATCGATGCCCGATTTCGACATCGACTTCTGCCAGGACGGGCGCGACCGTGTCATCGATTACGTCAAGGACAAGTACGGCGCCGAATCGGTGTCGCAGATCGCGACGTTCGGAACGCTCGCGGCGAAGGCGGCCGTGCGCGACGTCGGACGCGTGCTCGATCTGCCCTACTCGTTCGTCGACGGCATCGCCAAGCTGATTCCGTTCCAGCCCGGCAAGACCGTCACGCTGCGACGACGCACCGGCGATGCGGAAGCGAACGTCATCTACGCGCGCGAAGCGGAGCCGCTGCTCGACCAGCGCGAGGCGGACGAGGAAGAGGTGCGCGAGCTGCTGTCGCTCGCCTGCGAGCTCGAAGGGCTGCCGCGCAATGTCGGCATGCACGCGGGCGGCGTGCTGATCGCGCCGGGGAAGCTCACCGATTTCTGTCCGCTGTACGTCCAGCCCGGCGCGCAGGCCCCGGTGTCGCAGTTCGACAAGGACGACGTGGAAGCGATCGGCCTCGTCAAGTTCGATTTTCTCGGGTTGACGACGCTGACGATCCTCGACTGGACGCTGCGCTACATCCGCAAGCTCGATCCTGAGTCGTCGATTGCGCTCGAAACGCTGCCGCTCGACGACGCGCGCACGTTCGACATCTTCCGCAAGGCCAACACCGCGGCCGTGTTCCAGTTCGAATCGCGCGGCATGCGCGACCTCGTCAAGCAGGCGCAGCCGACGCGCTTCGAGGACATCATCGCGCTGGTCGCGCTGTACCGGCCGGGACCGATGGAGCTCATCCCCGCCTACAACGCGCGCAAAAGCGGCCGCGAGCGCGTCGAATATCTCGATCCGAGGCTGGCGCCCATCCTCGAGGAGACATGCGGCGTGATGGTGTATCAGGAACAGGTGATGCAGATCGCGCAGGTGATCGGCGGCTACACGCTGGGCGCCGCCGACCTGCTGCGCCGCGCGATGGGCAAGAAAAAGAAGGAGGAGATGGCGCAGCAGCGCGACATCTTCGTCGCCGGCGCCGAGAAAAACGGGCTCGCGCGCCACAAGGCCGTGCAGCTTTTCGACCTGATGGAGAAGTTCGCCGGCTACGGCTTCAACAAGTCGCATTCCGCGGCGTACGCGCTCATCGCCTATCAGACCGCGTACTTCAAGACGCATCATGCCGCGGCGTTCATGGCGGCGAACCTGTCGCTCGTGATGGACGACACCGACAAGGTCAAATCGCTGTACGACGATGCGATCGCCCAGGGACTCGCGATCGTGCCGCCCGATGTCAACGCGTCGACGTATCGCTTCGAGCCGATCGATTCGAAGCGCATCCGTTACGGCCTGGGCGGCATCAAGGGCACCGGTCAGGCGGCAATCGAGGCCATCGTCGCGGCGCGGGAAAGAGACGGGCCTTTCGCCGACCTCTTCGACTTCTGCCGCCGCGTCGACAAGCGCGTCGTCAACCGCCGCGTCGTCGAGGCGCTGGTGCGGTCGGGCGCCTTCGATGCGGTCGACCGGCGTCGCGCCGCGCTTTTCGCATCGGTCGGATTGGCACTCGATGCCGGCGAGCGCGCCGCCGCGACGGCTTCGCAGGTCTCGCTGTTCGGCGACGAGGTGGCGCCGACGATGCCGACGAGCGGCGCTGCACGCGACTGGACCGAGGCCGAGCGGCTCGTGCACGAAAAAGCGTCGCTCGGCTTCTACCTGTCCGGGCATCCGTTCGCAGCGTATGCCGCCGAGCTTGCGCCGATCGTGCGCACGTCGCTTGCCAGCCTGCAGCCGAAGGCCGATCGCGTGCTCGTCGCGGGAATCGTGACGTCGCTTCGCATCCAGGCGAGCCGGCGCGGCAAGATGGCGTTCGTCACGCTCGATGACGGCAAGGGCCGGGCCGAAGTGATGATCTACAACGAAACGTTCGACGCGGTTCGCACGCTGGTGCGCGAGGACCAGCTCGTGATCATGGACATCCGCGTGATGCAGCGGATGACCGACGACGGCGAAGCGCAGGGCTTGCGCATCATCGCCGAGAGCGTGTTCGACCTCGCGGGCGTGCGCCGGCGCTGGGCGAGAGGGTTGCGTCTTGCCTTCAACGGCAATGCATCGGCCGACCGGCTTGCGGAAATCCTGCAGCCGTTTCGTCCGGGCAACCTGCCGATCAAGGTCGCCTACGTCAGCGACCGCATCGGCGGCGAAGTCGACTTGTCGGATGCATGGCGCGTGACACCCGACGATGCGCTGATCGATCGCCTGCGCGAGTGGCTCGCGCCGGAGAACGTGCAAGTCCTCTACTGATTACGGATTGAAGGCCTCATGCTGAACGCCGCGGTTGCGCAATACGCGGCCTTCTTCCGCCTTCCCGACGTCACGCGGCTGCTCGCGATGGCGTTGCTCGCGCGGATGCCGATCGGTACGATCACGCTTGGCATGCTGCTGCACGTACGCGCGCTCACCGGATCGTTCGCCGTGGCCGGCGCCGCCGTTGGTTCGTACCTCGGCGCATCGGCAGTGTCCGCGCCATTCGTAGGCCGCTGGATCGATCGGCACGGACCGCGTGCGGCACTGGTCGTTACCGGCATCGGATGCCCGTCGGCGCTGCTCGTGCTGTGGCTCGCGAAGCCGCTCGAGCTTTCCGCGACGATGCTCTGGGTGATCGCCGGTGTCGCGGGCGTGCTTTCGCCGCCCATTACGGTGCTGACGCGCACGATGTGGCGTTATCGCTTCGACGACGAGGCCGCGCGCCGCACGGCCTTCGCCCTCGACGCCGTGCTCGTCGAATTCGCATTCACCGCGGGGCCGGCGCTGATCGCATTGCTGCTCGCCGTCGGATCCCCGGCGCTCGCGTTCGGCGCGCCGTTCGTGTTCACGGCGCTCGCCGTGCCGACGTTCATCGCATCACCGGCGCTGCGCTACTGGCGTCATGATCCGCACGCGAAGCGCCATTTGCTCGGGCCCCTCACCGAGCCGCGATTGATCGCGGTATTTGCGACGACCTTTCTGCTGGCGTGCAGCCTCGGCCTGCTCGAGGTGGGCTATCCGGGATTCGCCGCGCACGCGCAAAGGCCGCCGCTTGCGGGACTTCTGATCGCGACGAACTCGATCGGCAGCGCCCTTGGCGGACTCGTCTACGGCGGATTGCATGTGGCGCTCGCGCACGAGCGGCAACTTCGCCGCGTGCTCGGCCTGCTGGTGCTGCCGCTCGCCGCGCAGGTAGTGATTGCGTCGGCCGGCTGGCTGGCGCTCGTCGCGTTCATCGCGGGACTTTGCATCGCGCCGTCGCTGACGGTCGTCACGCTGCTGATCACGTCGTACGCACCCGCTCGCTATGCGACCGAGGCGTTCACCTGGTCCGCCACGTTCATCGTGAGCGGTGTCGGCGCGGGCAATGCGCTCGGCGGCGCGCTGCTCGAACGGCTCGATTCGGCGGCCGTGTTCGCCAGCTCGGCAGCCGGTGCACTGCTGGCTGCCGGATGCGCGTTGACGTTGCGTACACCCGACTCAGCGCGATCAGTGCGAGGTCGCAGATGAAGCGCGACATGCGGCCGATACCCGCTTCAGATGCTGACGCGCACGGCGACCGGCCGTCGTCATCGATGCCCGGCACACCGGTGCGGCGCCCGGTTGTTCTCGGCTGCGTGATGCTCGCGCTGTTCATGGCCGCGGTGGAAGTGACGATCGTCGCGACGGCGTTGCCGCAGATCGTCGGCAAGCTCGGCGGCTTCGCGTACTACACGTGGGTCTTCTCCGGATTCCTGCTGACGCAATCGGTGACGATTCTGGTCTTCGGCAAGCTCGCCGATCTCTACGGTCGCCGTCCGGTGCTCATCGGCGGCATCGTCGTCTTCCTCATCGGGTCGACGCTGTGCGGCTTCGCATGGTCGATGCCGGCGTTGATCGCGTTCCGGCTGCTGCAGGGGCTCGGCGCGGGCTCGATCCAGCCGGTTGCGACGACGATCGTCGGCGACCTTTACACGCCGCAGGAGCGGCCCCGCGTGCAGGGCTGGCTTTCGAGCGTGTGGGGCTTCGCCGCGATCGTCGGGCCGCTTGCCGGCGGCCTCATCGTCGAAGCGTTGTCCTGGCACTGGATATTCTGGATCAACGTGCCTGTCGGGTTGCTCACGATCGTCGGGCTGACGCTGTTCCTGCGCGAGGACGTCGCGCATCGTCCGCATGCGATCGACTACGCCGGCGTCGGTCTGTTCTGCGTGGCGATCGCTGCACTCCTCGTTGCGGTCATGCAAGGCGGCGTGGGTTGGCCTTGGCGCTCGCCGCAGACGCTGCTGCTCATTGCGCTGTTCGCCGTCGCGTTTGCGCTTTACATGCTTCGCGAGCGCCGCGCACGCGAGCCGATGATCGATCTCGCGCTCTGGCGGGCGCCGTTGATCGCGAGCGTCAATGCCAGCGCGCTCTTCGCCGGGGCGTCGATCATCGGCGTGACGTCGTTCGTGCCGATCTACGTGCAAGGCGTGCTCGGGCGCTCGGCGATCATCGCCGGCTTTGCGCTCACTGCGATGTCCGTCGGCTGGCCGCTCGCGTCAATGCTGTCGGGGCGCTTCCTGCGCGCGCTCGACGCGCGTGGCACGGTGCGGGTCGGCGGCGCCCTCCTCTTCGCCGGCGCGCTCGATCTCGCACTGATGCCGCCGGGCTCGGGCCCGGCATGGGTCGCGATCGGCTCCTTCATCATCGGTTTCGGCATGGGGCTTCTGAACACGACGTTCATCATTCTCATCCAGGGCAGCGTAGCCTGGACGCAGCGCGGCAGCGCGACCGCGTCCAGCATCTTCTCGCGCATGCTCGGCAGCACGTTCGGCGCGGCTGCGCTCGGCGCGGTGCTCAACACCAGCCTGCACG
>DATNGN010000017.1:0-87216 GCA_035605875.1 Casimicrobiaceae bacterium | reverse complement strand
TCAGATCGGCGACGGCAGCCGCAGCTTCTCGACGAAGACGGCAGCCAATCGGTCGAGCGTGTAAGGCTTGATCAGCGCCACGGCACCCCGGTCGGCGATAGCGGGCAGAACGTCGGGACGGCCCGTCGCGAGGATCAGCGGCAGCGTCGGGAAGCGTTCGCCGATCGACTCGGCAAGGGCGAGGCCGTCCTTGCCCGGCATGCACACGTCCGAGAACACCAGATCGACGTGCGCGCCAGCCTCGAGAATCGATAGTGCGTCGTCGACCGACGATGCCGTCAGGACCGAGCATCGGAAACTGTCCTCGATAAACCGCGCCGTCAGGTCGAGCGACCTGCCATCGTCATCGACGACCAGCAGCACCATGCCACGGAGGGAAGGGATTTCTCGATCCGCCAAGGCAGGCAAGGCCTCCGTTTTTCGCCCAACGACCACCCTCACGACGAATGTTACCGAGCGCCTGCCGGCGCACAACGGCCCTTCCTCCCGATTTCGTGTGGGACAAAAACCGGGCGGCGCGGCCGGAAACGTATCGCTGCAGCGCTGTCCAAATCGCCAGCATCCGCTATTTGATCGACTGATCGACTCGAGGCTGCGCTCGTGGCAGACGTCCTGCTGGTCGACGACGACTCCCAAGTCGTCGACACACTCGCCCTGGCGTTGGAACTCGACGGCCATCGGGTACGGCCCGTTTGCGACGGATGGGCCGCGCTGCTCGTGTCGGCGGGCCAGGCGCCGGACGTTGCCGTCATCGACGTGGGCATGCCGAGGCTCAACGGAATCGACATCGCCCATGGCCTTCGGCACATGCACGGCAACGCGGTGGCCGTCATCGGCTGCACAGGCGGTTATGCGGACGAGAGCCTTCACTGGAACAGGGCAAGGGTCGTCTTCGACCGCCTGTTTGCGAAGCCGGTCAGGATCGATACGCTGCTCGATGCGGTGCGCGTGCTCGACCGAACCCGCACGCGCGCACGCGACGCACAACCGGCTTCCGGCTCGTCGAACGGCGACGCAACCGAGCGCGCCCGTCGCCACGTCGCCGACGGCGAGCAACGTCTCAGGGAACAGCGGGCGCGCGTCGAGCGGCTGCTCGCGCGCGGTTACGATGCGAGCGAAGCCCGCAAGCTGCTTGCGAACATGGCGCAGGCGCAACTCGCGATGCGGGGCCATCTCGCACTGCTCGAGCGCGGCGCGGGCCATCGGCTGCTCGCGCCTTTGCCGAAACGGCCTGAACCTTAGTCAGGCCGGCGGCGTTCTCGCGCACGGGCCGCGGACAGCCCCTCGCACGCGTTTCGAACGACGAGACCGGCGTTTCTTCGTTACGACTTGCTGGCGGTGCGCGCGTGCACGAGCGCCGCGCAGCCGCACGCGAGCGCATAGGCGAACGCCGTCCAGTACCAGTGCGCGAGAAACATCGAGCCGATCACGGCGAGATCGAACGTGGCCGCGGCGGTGGGCGGCACCGGCGCCGGTCCTTCGGCGCGCCATGGCGAGCCGAGCGGCACCGACCATAGATTCCTTGGCAGCGGCCACCAGACGTACGCAGCAATCGCATACGACAGCCAATCGATGCCGACGACGATGGCGAGATAAAGCCCTGCCGCCAGCGCACCCTTGCGTACGATCCAATCAACCCGACGATCCATCCCGACCGACTCCCGCACATTGCCGGGAACGATCGTACCATTTTGTAGGAGATGCACTGACAATTCGGTGTAACGGACCGTATCAATCGCCGGGGGCCACGTCCGCCCGGACGTCTAGCGGCGGCTGTCCTGCCGTTGTGCGCGCTTGGCGAAATCGCCCATTACGCGCTGCATCGATGCGAAGGTCGATTCGCCGGACGACACGACGCCCTGCATCGCCGCAACGACCTTTTGCACCTGTCCAATATCCGGCAGCATGCCCATCGCCGCGCGCGTTTCCCTGATGCCGGGTACGCCTTCCATCTGCTCTTCCATCAACGCGAAGAGCCGCTTCTGGATTTCGACGATCAGGTCGAACATCTCGCCCCAGTAGCGAAGCGAGCGTTCCATCGCTTCCTGCGCCGCGCCCTGCCCTGCGGCGACGAGCGCTTGCGGATCGCGCGCCTGCGCAGCCGATTGCGCATGCCGGCGCTGGAACTCACGCGCCTCCTCCTCGCCTTCGATCTGCTTGCGGCGCAACCGTCCTGCACCTTCGATCGCTGCATCGATGACATCGAGCGCGAGGCGCGCGTTCGCCTTGTAGAGATCCATCGCCTGCTCGGGCGTCATCATCCGCGCCATCTTCGACATGTCGCCGAGTCCGGACGCCGCCGCGCCGTGCGCTGCCTGCTCCTTCTCCGGGCCTTCGCCGCGCGATGCATTGCCCGTTTCGTCGGTGTCGACCTGCGGCGGCGTACGCTTGCGGGCCGCGCGCTTGCGCGATCCGTGCTCGCCACCGGAAGCTGCTGCAGCCTTTTTCGCCATGATCGCTCCGTTGGGTGATGAAAACGCGACGCTACGACGGATGAGACGCCCCGCACGCGGATTCGTCAATACGGACGCGCGCACGCGAGCCGCAGACCGGACGCGCGCATGCGCGCCGCAGACGTCTACAGCAACTTGTCGAGCGTGATCGGCAGATCGCGCAGACGCCGTCCCGTCGCGTGGTAAACGGCGTTGCAGATCGCCGCAGGAACGCCGGTGATGCCAATCTCGCCGATGCCGCGAATGCCGAGCGGGTTGAAGGCGTAGTCGGGAAAGTCGACGAACGTCACGTCGATCGTTCCGATGTCGGCGTTGACCGGCACGTGATACTCGGCGAGATTCGCGTTGGCGATGCGCCCGTTGCGCGCGTCCATCAGCGCCTCCTCGAGCAGCGCGAAACTCATCCCCCAGACGATGCCGCCCGAAAGCTGGCTGCGGGCGGTCTTTTCGTTGAGCGGACGGCCGATGTCGTAGGCGGCCGCGACGCGCGGCACGCGGATGACGCCGAGCGCGTCGTCGACGCGCACTTCGACGAACACCGCGCCGAACGAATGCAGCGCGTAACGTTCGGCTTCCTTGCCGGGCGCCGCCTCGGCCGTCGCTTCGAGCGGTTGCGCAATGCGTCCCGCGAGCGCGGCGATCGTCTCGCCGCGCGACGGCTCGTCGCGCACCGCGATCCATCCGTCGTCCACGCTGACACGCGAAGGTGTCACGTCATGCAGCGGCGACGAGGCGTCGCGCGTCGCCTGCGCGATCAGCATCTGCCGAAGCTGTCGGCACGCCGCCTGCACCGCAGGCGCGACGCTGGCCGCGGTCATCGAGCCACCTGACACCGGAGCGGGCGGCAATTGGGTATCGCCGAGTTCGAAGCGCACGCGACTTGGCGGCACGCCGAGCGCGTCGGCGGCGACTTGCGTCATCACCGTATACGTGCCCGTGCCGATGTCCTGCGAACCCGATTGCACGACGAACGTGCCATCGGGCGCGAGCGCCGCGCGCGCCCTGGCGCGCATTCGATGCGCCGGATAGGATGCGGTCGCCATGCCGAAGCCGACGAGTTCATGACCGTCGCGCATCGAGCGCGGCGTCGCGCTTCGCTGCGACCAGCCGAAGCGTTGCGCCGCCTGCTCGTAGCACTCGCGCAGGTGCTTGCTCGAAAACGGCTTTCCGGTGTCGGCCTCGTGTTCCGCATAGTTGCGCAGCCGCAGCGTCAACGGATCGAGCGAAAGATCGCGCGCGAGCTCGTCCATCGCGACTTCGAGCGCGAAATTGCCGGTCGCCTCGCCGGGCGCGCGCTGGAACGTCGGCGTTCCGACGCTGAGCTTCACGAGCCGGTGCGTGGTCACGCCGTTCGGACACGCATACATCATCCGCGACACGACCGCCGACGGCTCGGTCCAATCCTCGAAGTCGGACGTATTCGCGACGAGCTCGTGCCGTACGTACGTGAGCGTGCCGTCCTGCCGCGCGCCGAGCGCGACGCGCTGGTGCGTCAGTGGGCGGCCGCCGACCGGGCCGAACATCTGCGTGCGGTCGACGACGAGCTTCACCGGGCGTCCCACCTTGCGCGCGCACATCGCCGACAGCACGACGTGCGACCACGCCGAGCCCTTGCAGCCGAAGCCACCGCCCACGAACGGCGAAACGACACGCACGTCGTCCGCCGGAATGCCGAGCGTCTTCGCGACAGTGTCGCGCACGCCGGATACGTATTGCGTCGCATCGTAGAGCGTCATATGCTCGCCGTCCCAGGCGGCGATCGTCGCGTGCGGCTCGAGCGGATTATGGCTCTGCATCGGCGTCGTGTACGTCGCATCGATGCGCACTTCCGCCGCCCGCTCGCCCGCGTCGATGTCGCCCCAGCTCACATCCGGCGGCTTGCCGAAGATCTCCTTCGGCGCATAGGCGTTGATCCGCTCGCGCGCGAAGTCGAGCATCGGCGCCTCGGTCGCATAACGCGCGTCCACGAGCGCTGCACCCGCCACCGCATGCTCGAACGTGTCGGCGACGACGACGGCGATCGGTTGCCGGTTGTAATGCACGTCGTCGTCCTGGAATAGCGACATCGCGCGGCCTGCGGGCGGCTTGAACGCCGCACGTCCGCGCTCGGGCAGGCGCGGCGCATTGCGATGCGACAGCACGAGCAGCACCCCGGGCGACGCTTCGGCGCGCGTCGTGTCCAGATCGACGATGCGGCCGCGCGGGATCGTCGACAGCACCATCACGGCGTGGCAAAGGTCGGGAAGCCGGAACTCGGCGGCGTAGCGCGCACCGCCGGTGGCCTTCAGCGGACCGTCGGTGCGATCGAGCGGTTGCCCGATGATCGTTGCGTCGGTCGTCGTCACGCGGAAGCCGCCTCGCGGAGCGCGCGCACGACGGCGCGCTGCGCCAAGGTCACCTTGAACCCGTTGTCGCGATACGGCCGTGCGCCTTCCGTCGCAGCCGATGCGGCGGCGGCGAGCGTCGCCTCGTCGAGTGCGCGGCCGACGAGCGCCTGCTCGGCACGGAGCGCCCGCCACGGCTTGTGCGCAACGCCGCCCAGCGCAATGCGCGCATCGCGCACGCGGTCGCGCTCCATCTCGAGCGCCGCCGCCACCGCCACGAGCGCGAATTCGTAGCTCGCGCGATCGCGCACCTTGAGATAGCGCGAATGATCGGCGAAGCGCGACTGCGGCAACGTCACCGCGACGATCAACTCGTCGCGGCGAAGCTCGGTATCGAGCTCCGGCGTCGTGCCGGGAAGCCGGTGAAACTCGCGCATCGGGATGCGCCGCATGCCGGAGCGGCTTTGCGCCTCGACGACGGCATCGAGCGCGGCGAGCGCGACGCACATGTCGGATGGATGCACGGCGATGCATTGATCGCTGGCGCCGAGGATCGCGTGGATCCGGTTCGAACCCTCGCGCGCCGCACAGCCGGAACCGGGCTTGCGCTTGTTGCACGCGTCGAAGCCGACGTCGGTGAAGTAATGGCAGCGCGTCCGCTGCAACAGGTTGCCGGCGACGCTCGCCATGTTGCGAAGCTGCGGCGACGCCCCCGACACGAGCGCCTGCGCGAGCAGCGGATAGCCCTCGCGTACCGTGCGATCGTTTGCGAGATCGGTGTTCGAGACGAGCGCGCCGATGCGCAAGCCGCCGTCGGGCAACACGTCGATGCCGCGCAGCGGCAGCCGTGTAATGTCGACGAGCCGCGTCGGCTGCTCGACGTGACCCTTCATCAGGTCCAGCAGGTTCGTGCCGCCGGCGAGACACCGCGTACCCGGATCGGCGAGCGCCGCAATGGCGTCGTCGATGCGCTCTGCGCGGGCGTAGTCGAATGCTCTCATGCGCTTCGCTTCGACGCCTCGCGTATCGCCGCGACAATGCCGGCATAAGCGCCGCAGCGGCAGAGGTTGCCGCTCATCCGTTCGCGAATCTCGACGTCGCTCAATTCGACGGGACCGCGGCGGCGCACGTCGGCCGTCACGGCGCTGATCGTGTCGCCGCGCGCTTCGTCCAGCATGCCGACCGCCGAGCAGATCTGTCCCGGCGTGCAATAGCCGCACTGGAAGCCGTCGTGCGCGATGAAAGCCGACTGCACCGGATGCAGCGCGGTCGCACCCGCCAGACCTTCGATCGTGCGAATGCGATCACCCTCGTGCGCCACCGCGAGCGCCAGGCACGAATTGATGCGTCGATCGTTCACGAGCACCGTGCATGCGCCGCATTGGCCGCGATCGCAGCCCTTCTTGGTCCCGGTCAAGCCGATGCATTCGCGCAATGCATCGAGCAGCATCACGCGGGGCTCGAGCGTCAGGTCGTAATCGTGGCCGTTGACGTTGAGGCGCACGTGCATCGGCGCTCCCGGATCGCGCGTCGATTGCGCTTGCAATGTCGCCGGCTTGTTATCGGCTGCGATAAGAGGAGGCACGTGCGCGAGCGCCGTCGTCAATGCACCGGTCCCGCACAGGAAGCGCCGCCGCGCGGCGCCTTTCGCGCTCAAGGAACGTCGGTCCATCCGATCAAAGACCGACGCCACCCCGGTTGGGTTCCGGCGCCCCTTGACCGCGCCGCGTCAGCGTCTATAATCGTCACTACCGGATATCTATACGGTACACGCATGCCATCGCGTCGCGCGCCTTCCAATCCCCGCAGCACGTTCGCCGATCGTCCCGCGCCGCAGCTCACCGCGCGGCAGCGGCAGATCCTCGACTGGATCCGTGCCTATCTCGAAACGACGGGCATGCCGCCCACGCGCGCGGAGATCGCGGGCGGGCTCGGTTTTTCGACGCCGAGTTCGGCCGAGGATCATCTGCAGGCACTGGCACGCAAGGGGGCGATCGAGATCCTGCCCGGCGCATCGCGCGGCTTGCGCCTGAAGGACCTGCCCGGCATGCCCGTGCAGGGCGCATTGCCGCTCGTCGGCCGCGTCGCGGCCGGGCATCCGATTCTCGCCGTCGAGAACATCGAATCGCATTACCGCGTCGATCCCGCGCTGTTCTCGCCGCGCGCCGATTATCTGCTGCGCGTGCGCGGCGACAGCATGCAGGATGCAGGCATTCTCGACGGCGATCTGCTGGCCGTGCATTGCACGCGCGAAGCGCGCAACGGCCAGATCGTCGTTGCGCGCGTCGGCGCCACGAGCGGTGACGAGGTCACCGTCAAGCGGCTGCGCAGGCGCAGCCGCGACGTCGTCCTCGTGCCCGAGAATGCGGCCTACGAGCCGATCGTCATCGATCCGCGCAGGACACCCTTCGCGATCGAAGGCGTCGCCGTCGGCCTCGTGCGCAGCGGCAGCTGGTAACGCTCGAGAAGTTCGCGCCTTCGCTTCGCCGAAGGTGACTTTCCCTTTTGTTGACGGAGGCAATCATGGTCGATCCCGTTCCTGCCGGTTATCACAGCGTCACGCCCTACCTGATGGTGCGCGACGGCAACCGCGCGATCGCGTTCTATCGCGACGCATTCGGGGCACAGGAAGTCATGCGCTTCAACGATCCGAATGGCCGCATCGCGCATGCCGGAATCAGGATCGGCGATTCGCATGCGATGCTCGCCGACGAGACGCCCGAGCACGCCGGGCCGCAGACGCTCGGCGGCGCGGGCGTGAGCCTGCTGCTCTACGTCGAAGATGCCGACGCGACGTTCGCGAAGGCGGTCGCCGCCGGCGCGACGGTGCGCCGCCCGGTCGCCGACCAGTTCTACGGCGATCGGATGGGCACGCTCGCCGATCCGTTCGGCCACGTCTGGTCGATCGCCACGCATCGCGAAGACGTCTCGCTCGACGAGATGCAGCGGCGGATGGCGGCGATGAACGACACGAAGTCCGATTGATCCGGTCGCAACGACGTCATGTACACGCTCTATGGCAAGCAGGGCGCCGGATCGGCTGCGGTCGAAGCGGCCCTCGGCATCGCGCGCGCGCCGTTTCGCTTCGTCGAAACGGCATCGTGGGCGCAGAACGACGCGTACCGCGATCTGATCGCGGTCAATCCGCTCGGACAGATTCCCACGCTCGTGCAGGACGACGGCAGCGCGATCTCCGAAAGCGCGGCGATCCTCATTCATCTCGGCACCGTGCACGAGGACGCGAAGCTTCTGCCGCGCGACATGTCGGCACGCGCCCAGGCGGTGCGCGGCCTCGTGTTCATCGCCGCGAACTGTTATGCGGCGATCAGCATCATCGACTTTCCCGAGCGCTGGTGCGACAACGCCGACGACGACGAAGCGGTGCAGCAGCGCATTCGCGCCGGCACGCGTGCGCGGCTGCATCGGCATTGGGAGATGTTCGCCGATCTCTTCCCGGCGCGGCCGTATCTTTCGGGCGACGACGTCGGCGCGCTCGATCTGCTCGCCGCGGTCGTGTCGAAGTGGTCGGGATCGCGGCAGCATCTCGAGCAGCATCGGCCGGCATTGTTCGAGACGCTGATGCGCATCGAAAGCCATCCCGACGTCGCGCCGGTCTTCGCGCGGAACTGGCCCGCCAAGTCGACGGCGACGGCCGGCAATTGACAGTTGCCGGGCACGGGTCGAGAGTTGGCGAGCGTCTTGTCCCATAAGGAGGAATCATGAGGGTCACGCGTTTCGTCGTCGCGCTCTTCGCGGCGATTTGTGCATCGCTCGCCGCGCCGGCATTCGGCTGGAACCGGTTGCAGGCCACGCAATTCGCAACGCTGCCGCCCGGCACCGCGCATCCCGAAGGCATCACCACCGATGCGCGCGGCAATTTCTACGTCGCCGATTTCGACGTCAGCAGCACGAGCGGCATCGGCAACATCGTCGTCTTCGATCGCCACGGCCGTTTGCTGCGCACGTTGCAAATCACCACGGGCAGCAATCTTCTGCTCGGCATCGCGTTCAATCCCGTCACCGGCGATCTGCTCGTCTGCGACCTCGGCAAATCGCAGGTGGTCAAGGTCGATCCGCAAACGGGCGCGTCGAGCGTGTTCGCGTCGCTTCCACCGCTGACCGCCGGCGCGAGCGCCGGACCGAACGCGCTCGCCTTCGACGCCGCCGGCAACATCTACATCTCCGATTCATTCCAGGCGACGATCTGGCGCACCGATCCCGGTGGAGGCAACGTCACGCCATGGATCGATCAGAACCCGCTGCTCGCGATCCAGGGTGATCCGACACAGGGCACGCAGGACTTCCCGCCGTTCGGCGCGAACGGCCTCGCGTTCAACAACGAAGCAACGGCGCTCTTCGTCGCGAACACGGCGAGCGATCGTGTCATTCGCATCCCGTTGCCGAACGGACCTTCCGGCACGCCCGGGCAGCCCGAAACGTTCGTGAACTCGATCAACGGCGCCGACGGCCTCGTCATCGACGCGAGCGACAATCTATGGGTTGCCGCGAACCAGTCCGACGAGATTGTCGTCGTCGATCCGACCGGCCGCGCGATCGCCAAGCTCGGCGACTTCGACGGCGTCGACCGGCAAGGCGCGCCGATCGGGCTGCTGTTCCCGGCGAGTCCGGTGCTCGTCGACGGCTTCGTCTACGTGACGAATCTGTCGCTCGACCTGCACGGCTCGTTCGGCCTGCCGCAGGCGGTCGATTCGCAGTGGGCGGCGCAGGTCACGCGGCATACGATCGCGCGCATCCCCGCGCACATACCGCCGGTCAGGGGCCATTAGTCGGCGCGATGCCCGATCGACACGCGTCTCGCGTCGTCGATTCGGGTGTGGGTCTTTTGCATTTGACGCTCGATGAACCCCGCGCTCGCCGGCCTGCTCTCGCATCCCGCCATCTGGCGCGGCGACGATTGCGCGCCCGAGCCTGCGAGCATCGGCACCGGATTCACCGCGCTCGATGCCGCGCTGCCCGGCGGTGGATGGCCGCGCGCCGCGCTGACCGAGTTGCTGCTCGAGCGCGAAGGCATCGGCGAGTTGCGGCTCACGTTGCCGGCGCTGGCACGGTTGCAGTCCGAAGGACGCAGCATCGTCTGGATAGCGCCGCCGTATCGACCGTACGCACCCGCATTGGCAGAGGCGGGACTCGATCTCGCGCGCCTTATCGTCGTGCATGGCGCCTCGCGTTCCGACGCGCTGTGGGCGTATGAACAGGCGTTGCGCGCACCCGAATGCGGCGCTGCGTTCGGCTGGATGCCGGCGCACGAGGAACGCGTGCAGCGCAGGCTGCAGGTGGCGGCGCGCGAAGGCCGCACGTGGGGCGTGCTGTGGCGCCGGCCGGGCGAGCGCGCCAGCGCGACGGCAGCACCGTTGCGGCTTGCGCTCATGCCCGCGCAGGGACGGCTCGCCGTGCGCGTGCTGAAACGCCGCGGTGCCGAGCTTCCACGGCCGATCGTGCTCGATCTCGCGCGCGCGCCCGGCGCGCCGCTCTATCCGCTGCTGGATGATGTCATTCGCGTCGAAGGGCCGTCCCGAGACGCGAATTCCGCCCCCTCGGGGGGCAGCGACGCGCCGAAGGCGCGAGCGTGGGGGAGCGTCAGCCACGACAGGAAGGCATCATGAATTTCCATCCTGGCCGCCTGATCGATCACGTCGAGGCGGCCGATCACGGCCCGGCGAAGCGATCGGCGGCGTCGGTCGCCGTGACGACCGTCGAATGAGCGCCGTTCGATGCGCTGGGCCTGCCTGCTGCTGCCGTCGCTATCGCTCGATGTCTTCGCGCGCGCGACCGAAACCGATGCGCCGTTCGTCGTCGCGAGCGGCGGCCATCATCCGCGCGTCGTCGCCGCGAACGAAACGGCGCGCGCCGCGGGCATTCGCCGCGATCGGCTGATCTCCGCAGCACTCGCGCTCGCGCCCGACATCGTCATCCGCGAGCGCGACGCTGCCGCCGAGGAAGCGGCGCTTGCCGACATCGCGACGATGCTGCTCGTGTTCACGCCCAACGCGAGCGTCGCCCGTCCGAACGCGATCCTCGCCGACATCGCCGGCAGCGTGCGGCTCTTCGGCGGCCTTGCGCCACTCGGCGATGCGCTGCTCATGCAGGCACGCGCACGCGGCTACGACGCCACGCTCGCGCTGGCACCCACGCCCACCGCCGCGCTGCTGCTCGCTCGTGCCGGCTGCACGGCGCCCGTCTGCACGACCGGTGCGCTGCCCGCCGCGCTCGCGCCGCTGCCGCTCGCGCTGCTCGACGTCGACACCGACGCGCTCGCGACGCTGAAGGCCGCCGGCATCACGACGTTCGGCGCTGCACAACGTCTGCCGCGCGCAGGACTCGCGCGGCGCTTCGGCCAGCAGGTCGTCGATACGCTCGACCGCGCGCTCGGACACAAGGCCGATCCGCGCGAGCCTTATCGGCCGCCGCCGCATTTCGAGCGCAGGCTGCCGCTGCCCGCGCCCGTCGACAGCGTCGAAGCGCTGCAATTCGCCGTGCATCGCCTCGTCGACGATTTCGCCGACTGGCTCACCGCGCGCGGTCTCGGCGCCGTGCGCGTCTCGCTGTCACTCGTGCACGAGCGTTACGTGCGCGAGCGTGGAACGCCGTCGACGCTCGCGACGTTCGCGCTCGGCGCCCCCACGCGCGTGCCCGCGCATCTGATGGCGGTGCTGCGCGAGCGGCTTTCGCGCATCGCGCTGCCGGCGCCGGTCGAGGCGATCGTGCTCGCGAGCGACGAAACGGCACCGCTTGCAGGCCGCAATCTCGGCCTGCTGCCCGAAAATCGCATCGACGCGGTGACCGTACCGCTCGTCGAGCGATTGCGCTCGCGCCTGGGTGACGACGTCGTGACGACGCTGGCGCTGCAGGACGAGCATCGGCCGGAACAGGCCGCGCGCGAAATGCCTGCACTGCGCGCGAAGACGCCGGCGCGCAACGCGCCGGTGCCCTCGACGCCGCCGCGTCCGCTGTGGCTGCTCGATTGCGCGCGGCCGCTTGGCGTCGTGCTCGAAGCCGCGCCTTGGGTGCTGCGCGACGGCCCCGAACGCATCGAATCGGGCTGGTGGGACGGCGGCGATTGCCGGCGCGATTATTTCGTCGCCGAGACGCCCGATGGCGAGATGGCGTGGATCTATCGCGATCATCGCCATGCAACCGACGACGGCGAATGGTTCATGCACGGGCTCTTCGCGTGAAGCGCCTCGCGCACGTGTCGATTCACCGAACGTGCCGCGCGCCTTCGCGAAGCCGTGCTTCCGCATCGGCGGCGATGCGCTCGACGAGCGTCGCCGCGGGCTCGACGCTCCTCACGAGGTCGACGCCCTCGCCGGCCCATACGAGCGCGGTCTCGTAGTCGTCTTCGTCGGCCGCGGTCCGATAGCGTGGCCGCTCGACGTCGAGCGCCGCCGCGAGCGCGTCCTCGCGGCCGTCCCATCGCGTCATGAATTCATTGCGCAGCGCCCGCCCCGTATACGGCGCGGGCCATGGGTAATCGCGAACGACGTCGAACACGCGCGTGCGCGCGGTGTCGCCACCGCGCGCGGCGACGAGTTGCGCCTTCTGGCGCTCGCGGCCCAATGCTTCGTCGCTCGCGCAAAAGCGCGTGCCGATCAGCGCACCTTCGGCGCCGAGCATCAACGCCGCCGCGAGTCCGCGGCCATCGACGATGCCGCCCGCCGCGATCACCGGCGTCGGCGCGACCCAGTCGACGACGGCCGGCACGAGCGGGAGCGTCGAGCGGCTGCCGCCGTGTCCGCCGCCCTCGGTGCCCTGTGCGACGATGAAATCGGCCCCCGCTTCCTGCGCAACGCGCACCTCGCCCTCGCCCTGCACCTGGCAGATCAGCCTGCAACCGGCATCCTTGATTGCACGCGCGTGCGGACGGGGATCGCCGAACGACAGCATCACCGCGCGCGGCCGTCGCGCCAGCGCGAGATCGAGAACCTCGCGGCGCAGCGACCAGGTGATGAAGCCGATGCCCCAGGGGCCGCGGGCCGCTTCCTCCACGATCGCAAGCTCGCGCGCGATCCATTCGCGATCGCCGTAGCCGCCGCCGACGAGGCCGAGCCCGCCCGCATTCGAGACGGCCGCTGCGATGCGACCGCCGGCAACGCCACCCATCGGTGCGAGCACGATCGGATGGCGCAATCGGAACGCTTCGGTCAGCTTCGTGGCGATCATGTCTTCCTCTCGCTCGTTCTCCCGAGTCTAGCAACCCAAACGCCTGCACGGCCGTTCGACCGCGACACGTTGTAACAATTACATCGGAACGGGCAGGAATGGCGCGCTGCCGTCGACGCACGCCGTCGGCGCGCGGCGCAGCGCCTCCCGTCGACGACCGGTACGCATATTGCGCCCGTTCGAGCGCAACATCGACTGCCGGAGCATGCGATGCGCCAGTCACTCGCCGATCACGTGGAGCGTCCGGTCACCATTCCCGCGCGCGACGCGTCGCTCGCCGGCGATCTCACCGTGCCCGCAGGCGCAAACGGCATCGTGCTGTTCGCGCACGGCAGCGGCAGCAGCCGCGCGAGCCCGCGCAACGTGTGGGTCGCCGCGCAGCTCGCGCGCGCAGGACTCGCGACGCTGCTCTTCGACCTTCTGACGCACGACGAGGCGCGGCGCGACGTCGACACGCGCGAGCATCGCTTCGACATTCCGCTCTTGTCGCAGCGGCTCGTCCTCGCCACCGATTGGGTCGATGCGCAGCCGGAGCTGCGTGCGCTGCCGATCGGCTACTTCGGCGCGAGCACCGGTGCGGCCGCAGCGCTCGTCGCAGCGGCCGAGCGACGCAAGCGTATCGGTGCCGTCGTCTCGCGAGGCGGACGCCCCGATCTCGCGGGCGTCGAGGCGCTCGCGCAAGTGACGGCGGCGACCCTGCTCGTCGTCGGCGGCAACGACGACGTCGTGATCGACCTGAACCGACGCGCCCTCGCCGCGATGAACTGCGAGAAGCGCCTCGAGATCGTTCCCGGCGCGACGCACCTCTTCGAGGAACCGGGCGCGCTCGAGCAAGTCGCGACGCTCGCGTCGCAGTGGCTTGTCGAGTTCCTCGTCGTGCATTCGGCGCGCTGAGGCTGCGGCGAAGATGCGCTTCGCCGATCGCAAGCAGGCAGGCGACGTGCTGGCGCAGCGGCTGCTCGCTTATCGCGACGATCGGTCCGTGATCGTGCTCGCGCTGCCACGGGGCGGCGTGCCGGTCGCGTTCGAGGTCGCGCAGACGCTGCACGCGCCGCTCGACGTATTCATCGTCCGCAAGCTCGGCATGCCGGGCCACGAGGAATTCGCGATGGGGGCGATCGCGACGGGCGGCGTGATGGTGATGAATCCCGATCTCGCCAACGTGCACATTCCGGAAGCCGCGATCGAGCAGGTCACCGCGCGGGAGCGGGCCGAGCTCGCCCGCCGCGAGACGCTCTATCGCGGCGAGCGGCCGCCGCTTTCGATCGAACAGCGGAAGGTGATCCTCGTCGACGACGGACTCGCAACGGGCTCGACGATGCTCGCCGCGGCAACGGCGGTGCGCAAACAGCAGCCGAAGGAAATCGTCGTTGCGGTGCCGGTCGCGGCAGCGGAGACCTGTCGCGCCTTCCACGGCGTCGTCGACGACGTCGTATGCGCGTTCACGCCGCAGCCGTTTCTCGCGGTCGGTGCATGGTACGGCGATTTCGGACAGGTTTCCGACGCCGAGGTACACGCGCTGCTCGACGCGGCATGGCGCGCGGAAGCGCAGCGGAGCGCGTAAGACTCGTGCTCGACGCCCGGTCAGGTGATCGCTTGCGTCCGGCGCGATCTCAGATGCCGGCGTACCACTGGTAGCCCTGGTCTTCCCAGTAACCGCCGTTGCCGCCGGCGATGTGCGCGAAGCTCTCGACGAGTTCGAGGCGCGTCACGTATTTCGCATGCTTGTAGCCCAACTGGCGCTCGACGCGCAGCCGTATCGGCGCGCCATTCTTGATCGGCAGCGACGCATCGTTCAACGCATACGCGAGGATCGTCTGCACGTGGTAGGCATCGTCCATGTCGATGCTCTCGTAATAGGGCGCCGTGCCGCCCTCCTCCATCGGATCGGCGCAATGGAACACGACGTAGCGCGCGTTTTGCGCCGGCTGCACGAGATCGAGCAGCGCCGAAAGCTTCGCGCCCTGCCACTTGCCGATCGCGCTCCATCCCTCGACGCAGTCGTGGCGCGTGATCTGCGTGCGGGAGGGCAGCGCACGCAGTTCCGCGAGTGTGAACCGGCGCGGCTTCGCGACGAGGCCGTCGACTTCGAGCGCGTAATCGGCGAAGCGATTCGCGGCCAACGCCGCGTACTGCGCATTGTCGGGCTCGGCCGTGCCGTTGCTGCGAAACGTCGGCGACAGGTCGGCCGGCGTGAATTCCTGCGCCATCGCATCGCGCGTCGCGAGTCGCGCCAGCTTGTGGTTCAGCGGGTCGGCGACGCCGAGCACCTTCGGGAACCAGTCGGTTTGCGACAGGCGATCGCAGCCGGCGACGCCGAGCGCACTCAGCGACGCCACGACCCGGGCGAGAAAGCGGCGGCGGGCGTCATGCATCGCGTTTCTCCTGCGGAATCCTGTACCGGCCGGTGATCATCGAGCGCACGTTGTTCCACAAGCCGGTCACGATCACCTCGAACACGTGCACGAGCACGAATGCGACGAGCAGCCACGCGACGATGAAATGGATCGACCGCACGGTCTGCCGGCCGCCGAACCAGTCGACCCAGCCGCCGAACAACGTATCGAGCCGCGGCGACATGCCGAGCCCCATCAGCACGATCAGCGGCAGCAATACGAAGACCACGAACAGATAGGCGAGTTTCTGCAGCACGTTGTAGCGCTTCGCAGCCTCGCCGGTCGGATGGCGAAAGCGCACATGATCGACGATCGAGCGGCCGATGCCGCGCACGTCGTCACCCGTCGGCAGGAGGTCGCGCGCGAGGTGCCGGCTTGCGATCGTGTACACGATGAAGCAGACGCCGTTGATCACGAATATCCACGCGAAGAAGAAATGCCACGTGCGGGCCATCGCGAGCCATTGGTGGCTCGGAATGGTGAGCCACGACGGGAATCCTTGCGCATACGTGCGACCGTCGTCGGTCGAAACGCCGAGCACGCCGGTGGTCGTGAACTCGTGGCCGAACAGGCGCGTGAAGCCGACCGCGCGACCCTGCGCGTCTTCGCGTGCGCCGATCTCGAGCCACGCGGGACGCCCGCTGTACGACGAATCCCCGGTGTAGAGCGCCGGGTGCGCGTTGAAGATCTGCAGGCCGCTCATCAGCATGATCGTCAGCGCGACGACGTTGATCCAATGCATCACGCGCACGGCGAGCGCATGGCGGTAGTAAAGCTTCGGCCGCGCCGCCTCGGTGGTGCGGAGGGCGTCGGCCGTCATCGTCGCACGCGCGTGGTCGTTCATCGCCCCATTGTCCCATGCTTGCGAACAGGCGCCGCCACGCCGTATTTCACGGGTAGCGAGCGCTGCCGGACGGGAGTCGGCGCGAGGCCGCGCAACCTTACGGCGGATCGACGAGCGCGCCGTCGCGCATCAGACGGACCATCGACATGCGCACGTCCATTCCCGCAACGGCCGAGCGAAATGCGGCGACGGCCTTGTCGGGAGCCGTGCCCTTAGCGAGCGCGAACGAGAACGCTGCCGGCGACGTCGCGTATCGGACGCTCGCCCGGTCGACGCCCTTCACGCGTGCTGCGGCAGCCATGATCCGGGTGCCCGCGCGGCTGGCATCGGCGCCGTCGAGCGCGACGAACACCACCTGCCGATGCGCCTCCATCGCAGCATGAACCACCGCATGGTCGTACGTCACAGCGACCTTGTCCTCGACGCACACGCCACAGGCGAGCGTCGCGCTCGACATGGCGAGAGCGCCCACCGTCGTGAGCAGGGTCGCCGCGCGCTTCATTTCCTGCCTCCGCGCATCGATTGCGCGTCGGGCTCGCCACCGGGTCGCACTTCTCCAGGAGAGCCCGACAGCGTGCGTCCCGGTGGCAGCGTCGATCCCGGCACCGTCGGCGCCGGTTGCTGCTCGCCCTGCGGCTTCACGTTCTCGTCGGCCCACTTGAAGTACGCGATGAATTGGTGAATGTCCTTGTCGGACAGGTTCTGGTTCGGCATCGGCACCTTGTACCTGGCGAGCAGCGACCTCGCGTCGGCGTCGGACGCCAGCATCTGCTCCGGCGACTTGAGCCAGCGCGTGAGCCACGCATCGCTGCGCAGCTTCGTCACGCCGTAGAGATCGGGCCCGAGCTTGTCGCCGCCGGCGATCGAATGGCACGCGAGGCACTTCGATTCGAACGCGAGCTTGCCGTTGACGGCGAGCGGGTCCGTCGGCACGCCGGTCGCCGGAATGTTGTGATGCTCGCTTTCGCCGGAACCGGCCGGTGGCTCGCCCGCGGCGATCAGCCCGACCGCCCCCTGCGATGCATTGGCGAAATGATGGTCGACCATCACGTAACTGCCGGCTTCCGGGATGACGAACTCGACGATCGCACTGTTGCTCGAGCCGAGCAGCACCGTTTGCGCGCCGCGCAGTTCGTTGTCGGGATTGCCTTCGAGCCACGTGCGATCGAAGATCGTTCCCACGACGTGGAAGCTCGATGTGTTCGACGGCCCGACGTTCAGCACGAACAGGCGCACGCGCTCGCCCGGCTTGGCAGTGAACGGATGGTCGACGAGCCCGTTGTAGCGGCCGTTGAACACCGTGTACGTCGGCGCCTTCGTGCGCACGCGCTCGGTATCGAGCACGTAGAGCGGCACGCCGTCGATCTTGCGATGCTGCGGGTCGAGACGCGTGTAGAACTCGCTCTGGACGACGGCGTACTCGTGGTCGACCTTCGTCGGGTAGCCGTTGCGCGGCTCGACGATGACCATCCCGTACATGCCCGAGGCGATGTGCTCGAGCACCATCGGCGTGCCGCAGTGATACATGTAGACGCCCGGGTAGTTCGGCGTGAACTCGAAGGAAATCGTCTGTCCCGGCGCGACCGAGCGATACTTGTCCTGCGGCGATACCATCGCCGCGTGGAAATCCATCGAGTGCATCATCGGCGGCGATACTTCGAGGCCCGGCGCGTGCTCGTCGCTGCGGTTGGTCATCGAGAACTTGATCCGGTCGCCGACGCGTGCGCGGACGACGGGTCCCGGAACGTGATCGCCGAACGTCCACGCGGTGAATTTCACGCCCGGTGCGAGATCGATCACCTTGTGCGTGGTGTCGAGGCGGACTTCCTTCACTGGATTCTGGACCAGCGGCTTCACCGTCCCGTCCGTGCTGAGCGCGTCGCCGGCGGCGAACGGACCGGTATGCCGCTCGCTGCCGAGCTTCGCAGGACCTGGCTTGAAGTCCATCTTCGAGACGTCGTAGTCGTCGGCCGGCGTTTTCGCCGCGACGGACTTCGCGCCGGTGGTGCCGGCGCCGGAGGCCGCGGATGCGGCGGTCGTGACAGGAGGCGGCGAGGCCTCGACCGGCCGGCCGCCCGAGAGCGTCGTCGGCCGATCGCACGCCACGAGCGTCGCGGTCACGACCGCGGCGACAGCGAGCTTCGAGAAGCGCTGTACCATTGTTGTTTGAGGTTTTGGAGGTTTCGGGATGGGTTTGGATTGGAAGCAACGTCCCGTCCATACTATTGACGAAAGGCTCGCGGCCGGGACGCGACGCGCACGAATCTTGATCCAGATCAAATCTGGGATGCATCGAGGACAACGACGCAACACGCGGGGCGCCTGACGACGATGGCCGATTCCGCCCGAGTCGCACGCGACGAGGAACGGCGCGCATCCGTCGTCTCGATTCGTGACCTGCGGACGCGCTGCAGCCGCTGCGACATTCGCGAGCTTTGCCTGCCGGTCGGTCTCGATGACGCCGCACTGCGCCAGCTCGATCACGTCGTCAGGACGCGCCGGCGCGTCAAGCGCGGCGAGTCGCTCTTTCACGCCGGGGACCCGTTCGCGGAGCTTTTCGCCGTGCGCGTGGGGACGTTCAAGATCACGATCCTCGCCTACGACGGCCGCGAGCAGATCACCGGCTACCAGATGTCGGGCGACCTGGTCGGCTTCGACGGCATATCGACGGGCCGGCACCAATGCAACGCGATCGCGCTCGAGGACAGCGAAGCCTGCGTGATGCCGTTCGACGGGCTTGCGGAAATCGCACGCACGGTCGCTCCGCTGCAGTTGAGCCTGCACCGGTTCCTGTCGCGCGAGATCGGCCGCGACCAGCAGCTGATGCTGACGCTCGGACGACTCGGCGCCGAGGAGCGTCTCGCCGCCTTTCTCGTGAACCTCGCCGAGCGCCATCGGGCACGCGGCTTCGCCTCACGCGAGTTCGTACTCAGGATGACGCGCGCCGAGATCGGCAACTACCTCGGCCTCACGCTCGAAACGGTGAGTCGCCTTTTCTCGCGCCTCAAGCGCGAAGGCCTGCTGCAGGCCGATGGCCGGGTCATCCGCAACCTCGATCTCGAAGGCCTGCGCAAGCGCGCCGGCCGTACCTGCTGACCGCCGCGCGCACCGCCGCCGATCGGCGTGGGACCGACGAGTCGCGACGAAACAACCTCCGCTACGCCTCGGCCGGCCTAGAGCGACGGCACGCGGCCGCGGAACACGCTGAGCGCGACCCACGCGATCGCAGTGATCGCAGCACCGGCGAAGAACGTCGCCGACGGCCCGACCGCCTGCCATAGAAATCCTGCGAGCGCGCTGGCGACGAGAAGCGCGATGCCGCTTGCGAGGTTGAAGACGCCGAACGCGCTGCCGCGAAGCTCGGCGGGGGCCGTCGCCGCGACGAGCGCCGCCAGCAGTCCCTGTGTGAGCGCCATGTGCAGGCCCCAGAGCGCGGCGCCGGCGATCGCACCGCGCGGGCCATGCGCGAATGCGAGGACGATGTCGCTCGCGATCAGCACGACGAGCCCGAGCGACAGCAGCGATGTCGCGTGACCGCGATCGGCGAAACGGCCCGCCGGATACGCGAAGCCGGCGTAGACCAGCGACATCGCGACCATCACCCACGGCGCGCCGGCGATGCCCATGCCGACGTCCTGCGCGCGCAACACGAGGAACGCCTCGGAAAAGCGCGCGAGCGTCAGCACCGATGCGATCGCCGTCACGACGAAGAAACGCGGCCCGAGGCGGCGCGCATCGCGCCACGATACGCGCTTGCCCGACGGCGCTTGCGCGCGCCCGTCGTCCTCGTGCACGCCGAACACGAGGAGTGCCACGCAGAGCGCGGCGGGGATGACGGCGACCCAGAACGCCGCGCGAAAGTTGCCGGCGAAATAGCCGATCAGCGCGACCGCGAGCAGCGGACCGGCGATCGCGCCGACGCTGTCGAGCGCCTGGCGCAGACCGAACGCCGCCCCGCGGATCGCGGGTGGCGTCAGATCGGCGACGAGCGCGTCGCGCGGCGCACCCCGGATCCCTTTTCCGACGCGATCCGCGAAACGGCCGGCGACGACGAAGCCGAGCGATGGCGCGAGCGGGAACGCGAGCTTCGACAGCGCAGCGAGACCGTAGCCTGCGAGCACGGCCGGCTTGCGCCGGCCGAACACGTCGGACCAGTAGCCGGAAAAGATCTTGACGATCAGCGCGATGGCTTCGGCGACGCCTTCGATGACGCCGACGATCAGCACCGACGCGCCGAGCGCGTCGACCATGTAGAGCGGCAGCAGCGCGTGGATCAGCTCGCTCGACGTATCCATCAGCAGGCTGACGAAGCCCAGCACCCACACGCCGGGCGGGATCGCGCGCTTCAAAAGTCGAATGCGGCCGTCAGGTCGCCCGCGCCTGACCTTACTCCCGGCAGCGGCTCGAGATCGAAGCGCCGCGTGATGAACTTGAGGATCGACGTCGTATCGTATTGCGTGTGGTCGATGTGATGCCGTTTGGCGAACGGCGAGATGATCATTGCCGGAATGCGGGTACCCGGTCCCCAGCGATCACCGCGAGGCGGCGCGACGTGGTCCCAGAAGCCGCCGTTCTCGTCGTAGGTGACGATGATCGCCGACGTGGCCCACAGCGGGCTCGCCTTGATGCGCTCGACGATCTCCGCGATGTGCTCGTCGCCGGAGAGCACGTCCGCGTAACCCGGATGCTCGTTGAGCGAGCCCTGCGGCTTGTAGAACACGACCTGCGGCAGCTCGCCCTTCGCGATGCCCGCGAGCAGTTCCTTCTCGTCCTTGAGATGCGCTGCGCGCGCGGCGGTGCCCGGCGCATAGTTCCTGAAGTAGTTGAACGGCTGGTGATGCGTGATGAAGTTCTTGCCGCCCGGCTCGCGATAGTTGATCACGACGCGCTTCCGGTCGGGCGGCTGCATGCCGTCCTTCAGCGCGTCGTCCCAGGCACCCGAGTACCACGCCCATGACACGCCTTTCGCCGACAGCGTGTCGCCGATCGTCGTCAGCGTCTGCGGCGGCAGCGTGTACTTCGCCGGATCGGTGAGCCGCGGATCGCCGTCCTTCGCGGGCGGCACGATCGACGGCTGATACGGCGGTTGCGTCGTGTTGACGGAGTAGCCATCCGGCGTGAGCAGTCCCGACTGCACGAATTTCGGCGGCCCGTCGAGCACCGACGCGGGCGACGACGGTGCGCGGGCGAGCCAGCCGCGATCGTCGAGCTTTGCGCGCAGATTCGCCGGCGCATTCGAATCGACCGGCGTGCACGCGCAGATCAGCCACACGTGGTTCAGGTAAGAGCCGCCGAACGCGCCCATGAAAAAGTTGTCGGCGAGCGTGTATTCCTGCGCCCATTTCCACATCGGAAGCTTCGACCCGTCGTAGTGGCCCATCACGAGTCCGCCGGCATCGCTCGCTTCGGCGAAGCGGTCGTTGCGGCCGCCGTCGATCTGTTCCTGGTTGCGATAGAACGCATGGATCAGGTCGCGCGTCTTGACCGACAGCGGCAGGTTGATCGGCGGTGCGTCGATACGATACGGCCGGTTCGGCAGATCCTTCGGAAACGCGGCATCGGCCTGCGCGGTGCTCCCGTTCCATACCGGCGGCAGATGCACGAGCGGCTTGCCGGCGTGATCCACCTGCGTGTAATGCGCGGCCGTCGCGTTGGCGAGGCCGTTCGCGCCGGGGAACAACCCGTACAGGTTGTCGAAGCTGCGGTTCTCGGCGTAGAGCACGATGACGTGCTCGATGCGATCGAGGCCCGCGTGCTGCGCGGGCGGCGGCGTGGCACAGCCTGCAAGTGCAAGCGCAAGGCAGGCGGCGATGCGGCGCACGTGACTGCTCATTTTCTTGTTCCTCCCTGGTTTCTCTGAAAGCGACGTCGTGAATCGCGGCGTCAACCGAGCGTAACGGTCGCGCGGATCGTTCCCGCCCGCTCGTGCCGCGCGGTGATGCCGATCGCGGCGCCCGCGCCAGCGCGCACGATCCACTCGCGCTTGATGCGATCGTCGGTAACGTTGTAATCGGGCCAGAACGATACGCCGGTGTGCTTGTACGCCTTGCCTTCGAGCTGGCCGATGTCCTCGCGGAGCTTGCCCGTCGCGAGCGTCGCGCCGTCGCGCAAGTCGAGCTCGGTGAAAATGCCGCGCACGGTCTTTCGCGCGAGCGCGCGCTTCGTGACATAGGTCGGCAGCCAGCCGACGTTCTGGATGACGAGCGTCAGCTTGTACGTCCCGTCACCCAACGCCTCGGCACCGGCGTGCACGAGCTCGAGCTGGGGCGAGCACAGCGCCTGCCACAGGAGCCAGCGCGGAAACTTGGCGATCTCGCGCTCGAGCAGCGGCAGCGGCGGATTGCCGAACGCATGAAAGCGGTCCCAGCCGCCGATCTCGACTTCGCCAAGCTGCGGATGGCGGAACGGCTTCCATCCGTGATGCGCGGCACCGCCCAGCTTTTCTTCGTTCCAGCGATAGAGCGCGAGGTCGTCGTCGAGCGAGTGATCGCGGAACCAGTCGATGTACCTGTAACTGGAAAGCCCCGCCTCGCGCATCGGCGACCAGATCTCGACGACCCACGAGAACGCACCGAGATGCTCGTAGATCCAGTCGGACGTGCCGCCGATGACCGACTTCGGGTGGTAGCGGAATTCGTGAAAGACCGAGATCGCCGGATACCCGGTGACTTCGGTGCCCTTGCGGCCCGCACGTTGATAGAACCACAGGTCCTCGGCGTCCATCTCGTCGTCGGACATGTGCTCGAACGGGCGCAGCAGCACGCCACTCCAGGTATGGAACGACGTTCCGGCAGTGATGTTGGGGTGGCGCACCACGAAGTCGACGAACGCGCGGATCTCGGGCTCCGACGTCGGATAGGGTCCTGCGCCCTGTTGCTCGAACTCCTGGCGCCAGCTCGCCGGAAAATTGCGGTTGAGATCGAGCTGCTGCCGCGGCCGCTTGATCTTCAGCGTATAGCCGTCGTAGTGGTCGTAGCGGCCTTCGGGCAGCACTCTGTAATACGTGCCGCCGATCTCGGTCGGCTCGCGGCGAACCATCAGGTCCGGCGCTTGCGGATGCGCTTTCCACAATCCATTCGGGTCCTCGATCCGCATCTGCAGGATGCGCCCGTCGGCGTCGATGTCCTCGACGCTCAGTCCCTCGACGTCCTGCTCGTCGAACGGATACGGCCGCGTGCTCGAGCGCACCCATTTCGGCTGGTCGGCGAGCGCCCATTCGGCGCCGTCGGGGTTGACGCGCGGGCAGACGTAGAACGCGCGTGTGTCGAGTGCGCGCGTCACGTCGGCATCGTTGCCGTATTGCGTGACGAGCATGTTCAGGAAGTACAACGCTGCTGCCGACGCCGCGACTTCGGTCGAGTGGATGTTGCCGTCGACCCAGAACGCGGGCTTTTCGCTCGCCGGTCCCGTTTGCGTGTTCGTGACCGTGAGCACGAAGATGTCGCGTCCCTCGTGGCTCTTGCCGATCGTTTCGATCGCGACGAGATGCGGATGCTCGCGCGCGAGCGCGTGCAGCACTTCGGTGAGTTCGGCGTAGCGATAAAAGCGATCGAAGGCAACTTGCGGCATGGAACGGTGCCTCGGAATTGAACGGGAGGTGAACTTCGGAAGGCCCGTGCATCTTACGTCAACGTGTCGTCGGAACTGGCCAATCGCGGTGCAATACCGTATATTCATGCGGTATGACATTCCCCGACGTGCTGCCGGCCTACGCCGAGCTGCACTGCCTGTCGAATTTCTCGTTCCTGCGCGGTGCGTCGCATCCGGAGGAGCTCGTCGAGCGCGCGAAAAGCGAGGGTTACAGCGCGCTCGCCTTGACCGATGAGTGCTCGCTCGCAGGCGCCGTGCGCGCGCATCTTGCGGCGAAGGATGCCGGCGTTCCGCTCGTGCTCGGCAGCGAGCTCACACTCGACGACGGCGTGAAGCTCGTGCTGCTTGCGACCGATCGCGAAAGCTATGGCGACCTGTCGCAACTGATCACGCGCGGGCGTCGAAAGGCTTCCAAGGGCACGTATCGATTGACGCGCGACGACGTCGCGATCGCCACGCGCTGCCTCGCGCTGTGGGTGCCCGCCCTCGACTTGCGCACGGCGGCGATCGACGACGGGTTGCGGCGCGATGCGTGCTTCGTCCGCGATCGTTTCGGCGACCGCGCGTGGATCGCCGTCGAGCTGCTCGCGCAGGCTGGTGATGGCGCGCGGCTTGCGCGATGCGATGCGCTGTCGCGGATCAGCGGACTGCGGCTCGTCGCAGCGGGTGACGCGCACATGCACGTGCGCGCGCGCCGCGCATTGCAGGACACGCTGACCGCCATTCGGCTGCGAACGCCGCTCGCGCAATGCGGGCACGCGCTGCATCCGAACGGCGAGCGGCATCTGCGCTCGCGCGCGCGGCTCGCCGGCGTCTATCCGCGCGAATTGCTGGAAGAAACCGTGAACGTCGCGCAGCGCTGCCGCTTTTCGCTCGACGAGCTGCGCTACGAGTATCCCGAGGAGATCGTGGCGCCCGGCGAGACGGCGACGACGTGGCTGCGCAAGCAGGTCGAGCAAGGGCTCGCGAGCCGGTATGCAAAAGCAGGGTCGGAGACGACTTCTGTGGCGAAAGCGGGGTCAGAGACGACTTTTCATGCAACGTTGGGATCTGACGCTGTCGATGACGAAAAGTCGTCTCTGACCCCACTCTTGTCTGGCGATACCGCGTTCCGCTGCACGACGGTGCCCGCGAACGTGCGCGCGCTGATCGAGTACGAGCTCGCGCTGATCGCCGAGCTTCGCTACGAGCCCTATTTCCTCACCGTGCACGACATCGTCGCGTTCGCGCGCTCGAAAGGCATCCTCTGCCAGGGTCGCGGATCGGCGGCGAACTCGGCGGTCTGCTACGCGCTCCGCATCACCGAGGTCGACCCGGCGCGAAGCGAGATGCTGTTCGAGCGCTTCATCAGCAAGGAGCGCAACGAGCCGCCGGACATCGACGTCGATTTCGAGCATCAGCGGCGCGAGGAAGTGATGCAGTACGTCTACGCGAAATACGGCCGCCACCGCGCGGCGCTCGCCGCGACGCTCATCACCTACCAGCCGAAAAGCGCGGTGCGCGACGTCGGCCGCGCGTTCGGGCTCGACCTCGCACAGCTCGATCGCCTGACCGGCGTCTTCGCATGGTGGGACGGCCGCGCGATCCATCGCGATCGCATTCGCGAAGCGGGCTTCGATCCCGACAACCGCGTCGTGCGGCGCATCGTCACGCTCGCCGGTCATCTGCTCGGCTTTCCGCGTCATCTGTCGCAGCACGTCGGCGGCTTCGTCATCGCGCGCGGATTGCTCGAACGGATGGTGCCCGTCGAGAACGCGGCGATGGCCGATCGCACGGTGATCCAGTGGGACAAGGACGACCTCGACGCGATGGGTCTGCTCAAGGTCGACTGCCTCGCGCTCGGCATGCTGTCGGCGATCCGCCGCGCGCTCGACATGGTGTCGGCATGGCGCGGCACCCCGATCCGGATGGAGGACATTCCGCCGGAAGATCCGGCCGTCTACGCGATGATCCAGAAGGCCGACACGATCGGCGTGTTCCAGATCGAATCGCGTGCGCAGCAGTCGATGCTGCCGCGCCTCAAGCCCGCGACGTTCTACGACCTCGTCATCGAGGTCGCGATCGTGCGACCTGGACCGATCCAGGGCGGCATGGTGCATCCGTATCTGAAACGGCGGCAAAAGCTCGAGCCGGTCACCTATCCGAGCGACGCAGTGAAAGGCGTGCTCGAGCGCACGCTCGGCGTGCCGATCTTCCAGGAGCAGGTGATGCAGCTCGCGATCGTCGCCGCCGGCTTCACGCCGGGCGAAGCCGATCGGCTGCGCCGCTCGATGGCCGCGTGGAAGCGCAAGGGCGGGCTGCAGATCTTCGAGCAGCGGCTCGTCGACGGCATGGGCGCGCGCGGCTACGACGAGGCGTTCGCGCGCCAGATCTACCAGCAGATCCTCGGCTTCGGCGAATACGGCTTTCCCGAATCGCACGCGGCGTCGTTCGCGCTGCTCGTCTACGTCTCGTCGTGGCTGAAGCACTATGAGCCGGCGGCGTTCTGTGCGGCGCTTCTCAACTCGCAGCCGATGGGCTTCTATGCGCCGGCGCAGCTCGTCGGCGACGCGCGCAGACACGGTGTCACCGTGCTGCCGCCGGACGTGACGATCAGCGAATGGGATTGCGGATTGGAAAAAGCAGGCCCACTTTTGCGTCTCGGCCTGCGCCTCGTCCGCGGTCTCAGCGAAGCCGGTGCCGTACGCATTGTCGACGCACGCCGCGAACGGCCATTCGCGAGCGTCGCCGATCTTGCGGATCGTGCGCATCTCGACCGCCGCGACTTGACCGCCCTCGCCGACGGCGACGCGCTCGCGTCGCTTGCCGGACATCGCCACGGCGCCGTCTGGAGCGTCGCCGGTGTCGAGCGCCTGCCCGAGGTTCTTGCCGGCAGTGATTTCGACGAGGCGCAGCCGGCGCTGACTGCACCCACCGAAGGCCAGGACATCGTTGCCGACTATCGCCGGCTGGGCCTCACGCTGCGCCGCCATCCGCTCGCGCTCTTGCGCTGTCAGTTGCGCGAGCGGCGGCTCGCGTGCGCCGACGACGTGCGCCGCGCGCCACATGGCCGCATCGTGCGCACGGCGGGCATCGTCATCGGCCGCCAGCGTCCCGACACGGCGAGCGGCGTCATCTTCGTGACGCTCGAGGACGAAACGGGTGCGTCGAACATCATCGTGCGCCGCGACCTCTCGGAGCGCCAGCGCCGCGAGCTGCTCGGCGCACGCCTCCTCGGCGTCTACGGCCGTATCGAGCGCGAGGGCGACGTCGTGCACGTGCTGGCCGGCCGGCTCATCGACCTGACGCCGATGCTCGGCTCGCTCCCCACGCGCTCGCGCGATTTTCATTGATCGTTCCTGGCTCGCCGCGGTTGCTGCCCCACGCGGCCGACCATCGCGGGCGTGCCACGGCCCAACGATATGAAACACCCCTGCAATATCGCGGTCGAAGAAAACGTACGCCGAGGCGTAACATCGGCGATGCGGGCTTGCGCGCCGCGCGAGTCCCGCGTTCGTCATCCATCGTGAAAACCGACTTCGATCTTGCCGTCATCGGCGGCGGCGCCGGGGGCCTTGCCGTCGCCACCGGCGGCGCGAAGCTCGGCGCGAAGGTCGCGCTGATCGAGAAGGACCGCCTCGGCGGCGACAATCTCTGGCACGGCTCGGTGCCGTCGAAGACGCTGCGCAAGTCGGCGCGCGTCGCCTACATGATGCGCCACGCCGACCGCTACGCGCTCGCGCCCGCCGATCCGCGGCCGAGCATTCCGCGCGTCATGGAGCGCGTCGCCGAGGTGGCGCGCAGCATTGCCGTGCACGACAGCGTCGAGCGCATCCGAAGCCTCGGCATCGACGTGATCCACGGCGCGGGCCGCTTCGTCTCGCCGACCGTATTCGAAGTCGACGGCCGCACGATCACCGCGAAGCGCTTCGTGCTGGCGACCGGCTCGCGGCCTGCCATTCCACCCATCGCCGGCCTCGCCTACGTCCCCTACCTCACGAACCAGACGGTGTTCGACCTGCGCGAGCCCGTATCGCGCCTCGTCATCGTCGGTGCCGGACCGGTCGGCAGCGAACTCGCGCAGGCATTCCGGCGGCTCGGCAGCGAGGTCATCGTCGTCGACATGGCGAACAAGATCCTGCCGCGCGAAGACGCCGACGTCGCGGCGGTCGTCCAGCGCCAGCTCGAGGCGGAAGGCGTGCGCTATCGCCTCGGCATCACCGTCGGCGGCGTGATGCCCGGCGATCCGCACGCGGGCCGCATCCGGATGACGCTGCGCAACGCGAACGGCGCCGTCGAGCAGATCGCCGCCACGCATCTGCTGCTCGCAGCGGGCCGCGTGCCCAATGTCGAGCATCTCGGCCTCGATGCGGCCGGCGTGCATCTCGACAACAACCGGCTCGTCGTCGACGACGTGCTGGCGACGACCAATCCACGCATCTACGCGGTCGGCGACGTCGCCGGCACGTATCCGTACACCCACGTGGCGCTGAACCACGCCGGCGTCGTGCTGCGCCAGACGCTCATGCACACGAGCTGGGCGAAGCCGTCACCGACAGTGCCGTGGTGCACGTACACCGATCCCGAGCTCGCGCGCGTGGGGCTGTCCGAAACGACCGCGCGCGGCCATGGCATCGACTATCGCGTCTATCGCTTTCCGTTCGCCGATGTCGATCGCGCACGAATCGAAGGCGAAACCGAGGGCTTCGCGAAGCTCGTCACCGATCGCCAGGGGCGGCTGCTCGGGGCGGCGATCGTCGGCGCCGATGCCGGCGAGCTCATCGCCGAATGCGTGCTCGCGCTCGGCAGGAAGATGAAGATCGACGACATCTCGGCGGCCGTTCACGTGTATCCGACGCGCTCGGAGATCGCGTGGCGTGCGGCGGCCGAGCGGCGCCGCGGCGAATCGACGCCCTCGTCACGGCTCTGGATACGGCGGATCTTCGGGCTCGGCGCAGCGTAAGAACCGGCGATCGGACGGCGAACAGGCCGCGCAGCGCGCAGATGAACCGCGCGCCGGTCACAACGTGCGCGATGAAACGATTCGCCCGCGCACCTCGCCGAACCCGATCCGGTAATCCTTCGCCTGAGCCCATCCGGTCAGGATCACCTCGTCGTCGTCTTCGAGGAAACGGCGCTCGCTGCCGTCTGCGAGCCGCAATGGCCTCGCGCCGTTGCGGGTGATTTCGAGCAGCGATCCGCAGCTGTCGGGCGTCGAGCCGCTGATCGTTCCCGAACCCATCAGGTCGCCGACGCGCGTGTTGCAGCCGGACACCGTGTGATGCGCGAGCTGCTGCACGATGCTCCAGTACATCGTGCGGAAGTTCGTGCGCGCCACCGTCGTCGGCGCGCCACCCGCCGGTGCGATGGACGCCTGCAAGTCGATGTCGTAAGCGTACGGCCCTTCCGTCGCGAGGTACGGCAGGGGCGGCGGATTCTGCGGCGGACCGTCGACGCGAAACGGCTCGAGCGCCTCCATCGTGACGACCCACGGCGAGATCGACGTCGCGAACGTCTTGCTGTTGAACGGACCGAGGGGAATGTATTCCCATTGCTGGAGGTCGCGCGCACTCCAGTCGTTCATCAGTACCATGCCGAACACGTGCGAAAGCGCCGAGCCGACCGGAATCGGCTCGCCGAGCGCGTTGCCGACGCCCACGACGAACGCCATCTCGAGCTCGAAATCGAGACGCTCCGACGGCCCGAACGATGGCTGCTGTGCATCGGGCCGTTTCGTCTGGCCATTCGGGCGCAGGACGGGCGTGCCCGACACGACGATCGAGCTCGCGCGTCCGTTGTACGCGATTGGCACATACAGCCAGTTCGGCAGCAGCGCGTGCGTGGGATCGCGAAACATCGAGCCGACGTTCGTCGCGTGCTCCCGCGACGAATAGAAGTCGGTGTACGCCGGAATCGCGAGCGGCAACAGCATCCGGGCCGCCGACTGCGGTGCGAAGGCGCGGGCGCGAAGGCGCGAGTCGTCGCGCAGCCGCGCATTCTCGGCGCGCAGCAGATCGGTGATCGCCATCCGCGCGCGTTGCCACACGTCGGGGCCGCGCTCGATGAACGCATTGAGCGTCGCGCGATTGAACAAGCGCTCGCCGGGCACAAGATCGACCAGGCCCGCCTGCTCGAGGACCGACAGATCGAGCACCTGATCGCCGATCGCGACGCCGACGCGCGGCGCGTAGTTGGCCGGCGTCGTGAAGACGCCGTACGGCAGGTTCTGGATCGGGAAGTGCGAGTCCTTCGCGACCTGAACGAACGACTTGAGCTTCGAATCGGCCGCTGCCATCGCGCGCGCTTCAGCGTTGCGGCCTGAAGTGGCGCTCGAGACCGCGCCAGCAGGCCTGGTAGTCGCGTTGCAGTTGCGGTGCCGCAAGCGCGAACGGCGTCGGATGGATCACGTAGCGGCTTTCGAACATGAATGCGAGCGTGTCGACGAGCTTCTGCGGCGCGAGCGCGGCACTCGACGCGCGCTCGAACGTCGCCGCATCGGGACCGTGCCCCGACATCGCGTTGTGGAGGCTCGCGCCGCCCGGCACGAAGCCCTCGACCTTCGCGTCGTACGCGCCGCGGATCAGTCCCATGTACTCGCTCATCGCATTGCGATGGAACCACGGCGGGCGAAACGTATCTTCGGCGACGAGCCAGCGCGGCGGAAAGATCACGAAGTCGACGTTCGCGGTGCCGGCCGTGTCCGACGGCGACGTCAGCACGGTGAAGAGCGACGGATCGGGGTGATCGAAGCTCACCGTGTTGAGCGCGTTGAAGCGTGCAAGGTCGTACTTGTACGGCGCGTAGTTGCCATGCCAGGCAACGACGTCGAGCGGCGAGTGATCGATCGACGCGCGCCACAGGCTTCCATCGAATTTGGCGACGAGCTCGAAGACGCCGTCGCGGTCGTCGTACGCGGCAACGGGTGCCAGGAAATCGCGCGCATTCGCAAGTCCGTTCGCGCCGATCGGACCGAGCTCCGGCAAGCGGAACTGCGACCCATAGTTTTCGCACACGTAGCCGCGCGCCGGCGTCGCCTCGTCCATCAGCGCGACGTTGAAGCGCATGCCGCGCGGAACGAGTGCGATCTCGCCGGGTGCCACGTCGAGATCGCCGAGCTCGGTCGCGATGCGCAGCGCGCCCTGCTGCGCGACGATCAACAGCTCGCCATCGGCATCGTAGAAAAAGCGCTCGCGCATCGAGCGGTTGCACGCGTAGACGTGAATGCCGAGGCCGACCTGTGCGGCTGCATTGCCGTTGCCCGCGATCGTTGCCAGGCCGTCGACGAAATCGGTCGGTGCGTCGGGCAGCGGAAACGGATCCCAGCGCAGCGGGTTGGGCGACGTTCGTACGGTGTCGAACGGCGCGGTGAGGAGTCGCGGCTGCGGATAGCTTTCGAATGGAGCGTGCAGGACGGCCGGGCGGATCCGGTAGAGCCACGAGCGGCGATTCGCATGGCGCGGCGCGGTGAACGCGGTACCGGAGAGCTGCTCCGCATAGAGGCCGTAGGGCGGGCGCTGCGGCGAATTGCGGCCGACCGGCAACGCGCCTTCGAGCGCCTCCGTCGCGAATTCGCTGCCGAATCCCGACTGGTAGCGCCGTTCGTTCATCCGTTCGCGTCGGCGTCCACTTCGTCGAGCACGCTGCACGCCGGCGTCTTCGCGTTCTCGGCCTTGCCCTCGGCGACCGACACGATGCGCGTCGCGTCGACGCCGTTCTTGATCGCCGTCACTTCGGCCAGGATCGAGATCGCGATCTCGGGCGGCGTGCGGCTGCCGATGTAGAGGCCGACCGGACCGTGCAGCCGCGCGATCTCCGCCGGCGACAGATCGAATTCACGCAGCCGCTCGCGGCGCTTGTCGTTGTTCGCGCGCGAGCCGATCGCGCCGACGTAGAACGCCCGCGACTTGAGCGCCTCCATCAGCGCGAGATCGTCGAGCTTCGGATCGTGCGTGAGCGCGATCACCGCGCAGCGCTCGTCGAGGCGCATCGCCTGCACGGTGTCATCCGGCATCGTGCGCACGAGCCGCACGCCCGGCACGTCCCACGTCTCGGTGTATTCGTCGCGCGGATCGCAGATCGTGACGTCGTAGCCCAGCCCCACGGCGATCTGCGCCAGGTATTTCGACAGTTGCGACGCGCCGATGACGAGCATCCGATAACGCGGCCCGTGGATCGTCCGCAGCATCCTGCCATCGAAGGCGAGGCCTTCCGAGGCCTCTGCCGGATGCAATGTCGCGAATCCCGACGCCAGGTCGAGCCTGCGCGCGACGAGATGACCCCGCTCGACTTCGCGCAACAGCGCACGAATGCCCGATTCGCGCGTCAGCGGCTCGAGCACGAGCTCGATCGTGCCGCCGCACGGCAGGCCGAAGCGGCGCGCCTCGTCGGCGGTCACACCGTAGGTGACGACTTCGCATTTCGTCGCGCGCTGGCCTTCGCGGCGCGAGCGATCGACGATGTCGTCCTCGATGCAGCCGCCCGACACCGAGCCGGCGACGAGGCCGTCTTCGCGCACGGCGAGCATCGCGCCTTCGGGACGCGGCGAGCTGCCCCACGTCTTGACGACGGTGACGAGAAGCACGCGGCGGCCTTCGTCCACCCATTGCGCGCTCTTGCGCAGGACGTCGAGATCGACACTGTCCATGAGTTACCTCGTCAGCGATAGCCGCGCGCGTACAGCACGATCAGAACGACGACGAGTGCTGCGATCGCCGCATAGCGGATCCATTGCGATCCGCCGGGCGGCGTCAGCGTCGCGTTTTCCTGCTTGACGTCGGCCGCCGCCGGCGCCGAGGGCGCGGGGATCGTCGCGGTGTCGCCCACGGCGGGTTGCGGCGGCGTGAAGCGCGCGCAGAAGCGCGAGAAGAATTCATCGCTCATCTTCGCCGCGACGCCGTCGATCAGCCGTGACCCGACCTGCGCGAGCTTGCCACCGACCTGCGCCTTCGCGACGTACGTGAGCGCCGTATGCTGCTCGCCTTCCTGCGCCAGCGTGACGCGCGCGTTGCCGCGCGCGAAGCCCGCGGCGCCGCCCTGCCCTTCGAACTGCAGCGTATAGCCGTGCGGAGGGTCGATCTCGGTCATCGTCATGCGTCCTGTGAAGCGTGCGGCGACCGGTCCCACACGCGCCGCCATCACGAGCGCGTACGCGTTCTCGCCGGTGCGCTCGAACGATTCGCAGCCCGGCACGCAGTCCTTCAGCACGGCCGGGTCGTTCAGCGCCTCCCAGACGGTGGGCGGCGAAGCCGGAACGATACGAGTGTTGGACAGTTCCATGCGGCGATTTGTCTCACGCGGCGCGCGCGAGGCGCGACTCGCGAGGACGGGGCTCGGCGAGCGCCTGCGCCAGGTCGGTCAGCGTCTCGAGATTGTGCACCGGCATGAAATCGTCGACGTGCGGCAAGAGCGCACGAATCCCGGCCGGCCGCGCCTCGAAGCCGGCGTAGCGCAGAAGCGGATTCAGCCAGACGAGCCGTGTGCACGACTTGGCGAGCCGCTCCGCTTCGAATGCGAGGCCTTCGCCCGCATCGGCATCGAGCCCGTCGCTGATCAGCAACACGACAGCATTCTGCGCGAGCAGCCGCCGCGACCAGCGGCGGTTGAACTCGGCGACGCAGGCACCGATCCGCGTGCCACCCGCCCAATCCTCGACCGCGTCGGCAACGCGCGCGAGCGCGACGTCGACGTCGCGATGGCGCAGATGGCGCGTGATGTTCGTGAGCCGCGTCCCGAACGTCAGCACGTGCACGCGATGCCGGTCGTTCGTGATCGCGTGCAGAAAATGCAGCAGCATCCGCGCGTAGCGATCCATCGAGCCCGATACGTCGCATAGCACCACGAGCGGCGGCGGCCGCCGCCGGCGCGTGCGATACGCGAGCGGCGTCAGCACGCCACCGGCGCCGATGCTGCGCCGAAACGTCGCGCGCATGTCGATCGCATGGCCGTGCGGCGACGAGACGGTGCGCCGCACCGGCTTCACCGGCAACGGCAGCTTCATCCTGCGCAGCAGCGCCTTGACCTCGGCGAGCTCGGTGGTCGTCATCGTCGCGAAGTCCTTGTGCTGCAGCACTTCGCGGGCGGAGAACGAGAACGTCGCGTCGAGCTCGGTGGGCTGCGCATCGTCGGTTGCCGGCGCGGGAGGCGGCGGCAGCATCGCCTGCGCAAGGCGCGCCGGCAGATCGTCGGCCTCGTCGCCGACGCGCCCGTGAACCTGCGGCAGCAGCGCCGCGAGCATCTTCTCGAGGAGCCGCGGGTTGCGCCAGAAGAAGTCGAATGCCTGCTCGAAGATCGGCAGGTGCTCGCGCCGCGAGACGAGCACGGCTGCGAGCGCCTCGCGAAAATCCGACCGGTTCGCGAGGCCCACTGCCTCAACGGCGGCCAGCGCGTCGATCACCTTCGCCGGACCGACGGGAAGGCCTGCCGCACGCAGCACGCGCACGAAGTACAGCACGTTGTCGCTGATGTGCCCCGTCGCACGATCCCCCCACGCTCGCGGCCGGTCCGGCGACGTTCGTGCTTCGCACTCGCGTGCTCGGTCTTGGGGCGGCCCGCCTGGCTCGCGCGCTTCGCTGCCACCGGCGGGGGCGGAATTCAACGCTCGGGGCGGCCCTTCGCGTCTCATGCCGTTTCCGCCTTCGCTTCCCCGACCAATCGTGCGGCGACGTCCGACGTGATCGCCGTCACGTCGTCCTGGTACTTGAGCAGTGCGCCGAGCGTGTCGGCGACCGTCTGTGGATCGAGCGTGACCCGGTCGAGCGCCACGAGCGCTTCGGCCCAGTCGATCGTCTCGGCAATGCCCGGCGGCTTGAAGAGATCGAGCGTGCGCAGCTTCTGCGTAAACGCGACGACTTCGCGGGCGAGCGACTGCGATGCCGCCGGGCATTTGCGCGAGACGATCGCGAGCTCGCGTGCAGCATCCGGATAGTCGACCCAGTGATAGAGGCAGCGCCGCTTGATCGCGTCGTGGATTTCGCGCGTCCGATTCGACGTGATGACGACCACCGGCGGTGTCTGCGCGCGAATCGTGCCGAGCTCGGGGATCGTCACCTGATAGTCGGACAGCACTTCGAGCAGGTATGCCTCGAACGGCTCGTCGGTTCGGTCGAGCTCGTCGATCAGCAGCACGGGCGGCACGCCGTCGTCGGGCGACAATGCCTGCAGCAGAGGCCGGCGCAGCAAGAAGCGCGTCGTGAAGATGTCGTGCGCGAGTTCGCCGCGCTCGATGCCCCCCGCGGCTTCGGCAAGGCGGAGCTCGATCATCTGCCGCGGATAGTTCCATTCATAGACGGCCGCGGCCGTATCCAGCCCTTCGTAGCATTGCAGCCGCACGAGCGGGCGCGACAAGCCGGCGGCAAGCACTTTCGCGATCTCGGTCTTGCCGACGCCCGCCTCGCCTTCGAGGAACAGCGGTCGCTGCAGTTTGAGCGCGAGGAACACTGCCGTCGCAAGCCGGCGCTCGGCGACGTAGTCGTGCGCTTCGAGCAATGCGAGGGCCGCGTCGACGTCGCGAGGCAGTTGCGCGTCGGCGCTCGTCGAAAGCGATTCGAGTGGATCGGCGGGCGGCATCCGCCGATTTTACGGCACGTACCCGCGTGCGGGTCCGCGGCCCAGGCGCGACGCGCTAGCGCAGCGCGCGCTCGATCACCATTTGCCGGTGAGCCCGACCACCCAGCGCGTCGTTCCATCGACGCCGCGCATCGGGCGAACCATCGGACCCACGACACCCGTCTTGCCGAAGGCACCGTAGAGTCCGGGCGCGAGGCTCGGGCCGAGATCCCAGTAGCCGTGCTGAAGCGCGCGGTTCCAGTCGTAGTTGCCCGGCCCCATGACGAATCCCTGCGTATCGAGATGGGCGTCGCAATCCTTCCCCGAATCAGAAATTTCGAGATGGAGTGCCGGACCGGCACCGATCTGGCGATAACTCGCACCGCTCGCCTGCGCCGACATGAAGCGACCCTGTGCAGTGCCGGGGTCATCGAGCGCGAGCGCGCGGCTGCGCATTTCCGCCATCGTCCGCAGGCGGCTCGGCGTCCGCGAATCGAACTTGAAGCCGATCGGGCGCGGTCGCGCATAGACGCCCGCCAGTCGGATGATGAAGTCGCCGAGCGGAATGCCGATCTTCTCGAACGCGACCCGCACGTCCCAGTACTCGGGGCGATGCTCGATCCCGTCGCCGGTGAAGTAATACGGCTCGCTTTCGATCATGGCATGCGACAGGGAAGAGGCAGCCCTTGCGTGTCCGCCGAACCGGCGGTCAACTCATCGCCGCAACCGCGCGCGATGCCATCACCGTAATCAAATGCGCACGATACTCGGCAGAGGCGTGCAGGTCGCTGTTGAGCCCGTTCGCGTCGATCGTCACGCCTTTCGCCGCCGCCGGCGTGAAGCTTTTCGCGAGCGCATTCTCGATGGCCGTCGCGCGGAAGACGGACGGCGCGGCACCCGTGACCGCGACGCGCACGTCGCCATTCACCGCCCGCGACACGAGTACGCCGACGAGCGCGAAGCGTGATGCGGGGTTCGGAAACTTCGCGTAGGCGGCACGTTCGAGGACCGGGAAATCGACGGCGGTGATGATTTCGTCGGGGCCGAGCGCCGTTTCGAACATGCCTTTGAAGAAGTCGGCGGCGGCGATCGCGCGCTGATTGGTGCGAACGGTCGCGCCGGTGCCGAGCACCGCCGCAGGCCAATCGGCCGCCGGGTCGTTGTTCGCGAGCGATCCGCCGAGCGTACCCATGTTGCGCACCTGCCGATCGCCGATGCCTTCCGCCAATTGCGACAGCGCCGGCATCGACGCCTTGACGACGTCGGACGATGCGATCTCCGCATGCCGCGTCATCGCGCCGATAACGAGGCGCTCGCCGTCCCTGCGAATGCCCTTGAGATCGGCGATGCCCGACAGGTCGACGAGCGTGCCCGGCTGCGACAGCCGCAACTTCATCGCGGCGATCAGGCTCTGCCCGCCGGCGAGCGGACGGCCTCCGGTCGAGGCGAGCATCGCCGCCGCGTCGGCGAGCGACTTCGGTTGCTGGTAGTCGATTGCATACATGGCGTGTCCTCCTAAGCGCGCGCGGCGCGAATCGCGCGCCAGACGCGATGCGGCGACGCCGGCATGTCGAGATGCGTGACGCCCACCGGGGCGAGCGCATCCATCACGGCGTTCATCACTGCGGCCGGCGCGCCGATGGCGCCCGCTTCGCCGCAACCTTTCGCGCCGAGCGGATTGTGCGTGCACGGCGTGACCTTCGTGCCGACCTTGAACGACGGGACGTCGTCGGCGCGCGGCAGCGCGTAATCCATCAGGCTTCCGGTCAGCAATTGTCCGCTGTCGGCGTCGTAGACGCACTGCTCGAGCAGCGCCTGGCCGAGGCCTTGTGCGACTCCGCCGTGCACCTGGCCTTCGACGATCATCGGGTTGATGATGTTGCCGAAGTCGTCGCAGGCCGTGAACGCGACGACGTCGACGACGCCGGTGTCGGGATCGATCTCGACCTCGCAGATGTGCGTTCCGGCGGGATAGGTGAAGTTCGTCGGATCGTAGAACGCCGTCTCGTCGAGCCCGGGCTCGAGCGTTGCGAGCGGGTAGTTGTGCGGCACGTACGCGGTCAGCGCGATCTCGCCGAACGTCTTGCTGCGGTCGGTGCCGGCAACGGTGAACTTGCCGTCCTTGAACTCGATGTCGGCTTCCGCCGCTTCGAGCAGATGCGCGGCGATCTTCCGGCCCTTCGCGACGATCTTGTCGAGCGCCTTCACGATGGCGGTGCCGCCGACGGCGAGCGAGCGCGAACCATACGTGCCCATGCCGAACGGCACGCGGCCCGTGTCGCCGTGCACGATCGTGACGTTCTCGAACGGAATGCCGAGACGCGCCGCGACGATCTGCGCGAACGTCGTCTCGTGTCCCTGTCCATGACTGTGCGAGCCGGTGAAGACGGTGACGCTGCCGGTGGGATGCACGCGCACCTCGCCCGCCTCGAACAGGCCCGCGCGCGCGCCGAGCGCACCGGCAATGTTCGACGGCGCGAGCCCGCACGCCTCGATGTACGACGCATAGCCGAGCCCGCGAAGCTTGCCGCGCTTTTGCGCCTCGGCGCGGCGCGCCGCGAAGCCCGCGACGTCGGCCATCTGCATCGCCGCGTCGAGCGTCTGGTCGTAGTTGCCGGTGTCGTAGTTGAGTGCGACGGGCGTCTGATACGGAAACTCGCGGATGAAATTGCGCCGCCGCAACTCGTCCTGCGGGATGCCCATCTCCGCCGCCGCCTGATGCACGATGCGCTCGACGACGTACGTGGCCTCCGGCCGGCCCGCACCGCGATAGGCATCGACGGGCGCCGTGTTCGTGAACGATGCGGTGACCTCGCACCAGATCGCCGGCGTCGTGTATTGGCCGGCGAGCAGCGTCGCGTAGAGAATCGTCGGAATGCACGACGCGAACGTCGACAGGTAGGCCCCCATGTTCGCCGTCGTGTGCACACGAAGCGCGAGGAACTTGCCGTCCTTGTCGAGCGCGAGCTCGGCGTGCGTGACGTGGTCACGGCCGTGCGCATCCGACAGGAACGACTCGCTGCGCTCGGCTGCCCACTTGATCGGGCGACGGATGCGCTTCGCGGCGAACACCATCGCCGTCTCTTCGGGATAGAGATAGATTTTCGAGCCGAAGCCGCCGCCGACGTCGGGCGCGATCACGCGCACCTTGTGCTCGGGCAGGCCGAGCACGAACGCGGTCATCAACAACCGCTCGACGTGCGGGTTCTGGTTCGCCACGTACAGCGTGTACGAATCGTCGGCGCGATCGTACGTCGCAAGCGCGGCGCGCGGCTCGATCGCATTCGGCACGAGGCGATTGTTGACGATGTCGAGCTTCGTGACGTGCGCCGCCTTCGCGAACGCTGCATCGACGGCGGCCCTGTCGCCGAGCGCCCACGTGTAGCACTTGTTGCCGGGCGCCTGCTCGTGGATCTGCGGCGCACTGGGGCCGAGCGCGTCGACCGGATTCACGACGGCCGGCAGCACGTCGTAATCGACGACGATCTGCTCCGCCGCGTCCTTCGCCTGCGCAACCGATTCGGCGACCACGAGCGCGACCGGGTCGCCGACGTAGCGGACCTTTCCCTGCGCGAGCACCGGATGCGGCGGCTCGTTCATCGGTTTGCCGTCGGTTCCGGTGATGAGCCAGCCGCAGGGCAATCCGCCGACGCCGGTCAGGTCGGCGCCGGTGAAGATCTCGACGACGCCCGGCGATGCTTTCGCCTTGACGACGTCAATGCCGCGAATCGTCGCGTGCGCATGCGGCGAGCGCAGGAAATACGCAAACGTTTGCCGCGGCATCGCGACGTCGGCCGTGTACTGGCCGGTGCCCGTCAGAAAGCGCGCGTCCTCCTTGCGCAGCACCGGCTGTCCGATGACGCTGGCGAGGGCCGTCGTGTCGTTCGTGCCCATCGTCGCCTCCTATTTGCCCATCACGGTCGCGGCCTGCCGCACGGCCTTGACGATGTTGTGATAGCCCGTGCAACGGCACAGATTGCCTTCGAGCCCCGCACGAATCGCCGCTTCGTCGGCCTGCGGGTGCCGGTTCACGAGATCGATCGCGCTCATCACCATCCCCGGCGTACAGAAGCCGCACTGGAGGCCATGGCAATCGCGAAACGCGGACTGCATCGGATGCATCGTGCCGTCGTCGGCGACGAGTCCCTCGATCGTGACGACACTCGCGCCCTGCGCCTGCACGGCGAGCACGTTGCACGATTTGACGGCCTGGCCGTCGAGGTGGACGGTGCACGCGCCACATTGCGCCGTGTCGCAGCCGACGTGCGTGCCGGTCAGCGCGAGATCGTTGCGCAGGAAGTCGACGAGCAGCGTGCGCGGGTCGACGTCGGCGCGCACAGCCTTGCCGTTGACAGTCATTTCAAGGGAAACCGACACGTTGTCCTCCATCGACAATAGGCATGCGCGGCTCTTTCGGCTTTGTCGCGCGGGGCAACAAGCATACTCCCGCGCGGCGCGGCGATGGAAGCGTTTCGCACCCGCGCACGCCTGCCAATCGAGAGACCGGAAAGACGGCTCGCATCTTGCTCGACTTCGATTCGCACCCGTGCAATGCGCTGCGTTTGTAAATCCTGCCTTGCGGCGCTTGCAGCATCGGTAACGCTGTCGGAATGCATCGGGGCATTGGCGGGTCCCGCGTCCGACGAGGAGATCGACATGCGGAATCGAAGACTCGAAGCTACGATCAGGATCGCGGCCGCGGCATCGTTCGCGATGCTCGTGGCGGGCTGCGTGACCGTCGCAACGCCGGCCCCGACCGGCAAGCTCGCGGTGGCCGACGCAGCGATCGCCGACGCCATCAGCGCCGACGCATCGCAATACGATGCCGCCGATCTCGACAAGGCGCGGCGCAAGCTCGCGCGCGCCCACGACGAAGTGGCGGACGGCAACTACGGCCTCGCGCAGGATCTTGCCGAGGAAGCGGAAGTCGACGCGCGTCTCGCGGCGACGCGTGCACGCGCGACGAAATCGGCGAACGCGGCCGCCACCGTGCAGGCGAGCATCCGCGCGCTCGACGACGAGATCGCGCGCACCGCGCATTAGGAGGACCGATCATGAAGCCATGGAAAGCCATTGGAATCGCACTGCCCGCGGTCGCGCTCGGCGCATGTGCCGTCATGCCGGCGCACGACGCGGAAGTCGAGGATGCGCGTGCGGCGGTGCTCGCCGCGCAGAACGATCCGCAGGTCGTCTCGCTCGCGCCGGTCGAGCTCGACAAGGCGATCGACGCGATGCGGCGCACCGACGCCGCGTGGTCGAATCACGACGACCTCGGCGAGATCCATCACCTCGCCTATCTTGCATGGACGCAGGCGTCGATCGCGACGCAGACCGCGCGCCTCAAGGCATCGGAAGCGTCGATTGCGACGGCGAACGCGGAGCGCGACCAGCTGCAGCTCGAGGCACGAACGCGCGAAGCAGCGCGCGCGCAACGCGAGGCGACGCTCGCGCAACAGGATGCCGCGCGTGCGCAAGCGCAGGCCGATGCGAACCGCGCGGACGCGCTCGCGGCGCAGCAGCGCGCCGCCGATGCGGCCGCGCAGGCGCAGGCCGCGCGCGAACAGGCCGATGCCGCGCGACAGCAGGCGGCCGCTGCACAGGCGCACGCACAGTCGCTGCAATCGGCGCTCGGCGAACTGCAGGCACGGCCGACCGACCGCGGCATGGTGGTCACGATGGGCGACCTGCTGTTCGATACCGGCAGCGCGCATCTCAACCCCGGCGGCATGCGCGTCGTCGATCATCTCGTCGACTTCATGAACGCGTATCCGCATCGGCGCGTCAGCATCGAAGGCTTTACCGACAGCGTCGGCAACCCGACGTCGAACCAGCTTCTGTCCGAGCGGCGCGCATCGGCGGTCCGCCTTGCGCTGATCGATCGCGGCATCGATCCGGCGCGACTCGAAGCGCGCGGCTACGGCGAGGACTATCCGGTCGCGAGCAATGCGAACCCGGCCGGACGGCAGATGAACCGCCGCGTCGAGATCGTCATCTCGGACGTGAACGGCGTGATCGGATCGCGGCCGCCGTCGCCGCTCGCGAACGCCCGCGGCTGACGTCCGGCGTATGGGGTCGGAGGCGTTTCCGAACGCAGCGTCGCGCGTCGCCGCGGCGTCCATCGGAACCGCCTCTTCGATCCCGGGTGCAACCGTCAGTGCAGATTCGCCACGTACTGCGCGAGGTCGTCGATCTGCTCGTCGGTGAGCGTCGCCGCGACCGGCGTCATGCTTCCACCATCGTTCGTGCGCCGCTTCGCCTTGAAGTCCTGTAGCTGCTTCTTGATGTACTCGTAGTGCTGGCCGGCCTCGCGCGGAATTTCGTTCTGGCCGCCGAAGTCGCCGCCATGGCACATCGCGCACAGCACGGCGTCGGCAACCTTGCGACCGGCCTCGACTTTCGCCGGATCCGCCTTGAACCCCGTCGGCTTTTCCTTCTGCTTCGAGAACCAGTCGCCGAGTGCGAGCATGTCCTTCTGGTCGAGCGTCTGCGCGATCGGGCTCATCGTCGGATCGTTGCGCCGCCCTTCCTTGAAGTCCTTGAGCTCGAGATACATGTAACGCGCGTTCTGCTGCGCGAGGTTCGGATACAGCGGATTCGTCGAGTTGCCGTCTTCGCCGTGGCAGGCCGCACAGATCTCGAGCTTGGCCGGCTTCGCCTCGTCCTGCGAGCGTTGCGCGGGCAGCTGCGCATGAGCGGCGATTGCAAGCGCGGCCGCGAGCGCGACCCCGATGAGCACGATCTTCATGAGATGGGCGAGCGGGTGTTGCAGCTAGACACGAAAACGGCCACTCCGTTCGAAGTGGCCGCTGCTGATGCGTCGGAACCAGTCGGTCGGTCGGCCCTTCCGACTGGCGCGATGGCGAACGCCGTTACGGCAGCGCGAATACGAACACGCTGTTGCCGCGCTTCGAGTCGATCTGATTGTTGCCGCCTGCAGCGACGGCGATGTATTGCTTGCCGTTGACCTCGTAGGCGACGCCCGGCGAATTGACGCCGGCGCCACAGTTGAAGCTCCACAGCACCTTGCCGGTCCGTGCGTCGTACGCGCGATACCAGCCGTTGGCTTCGCCATTGAACACGAGGTCGCCCGCCGTCGCCAGCACGCCGCCGATCAACGGCTGCGGTGTCTTGTGCTTCCAGACGACCTTGCCGCTGTCCAGGTTGACGCCGACCAACTGGCCCCACTGCTCTTCGGATGGAATCGTCTTGAAAGCACCGCCGAGCCACAGCTTGCTGCCACCCGGGTATTGCGCTTCCTCGACCTGATACGTCATCGGCTGGTGCAGATTGGCGGCGTAGGCCATGTGCAGCTTCGGGTTCACCGCCATCGGCGACCACTCGACGCCGCCGTTCGCGCCCGGCAACATGCGCGCGCCCTGCGCCGTCGGCAGCGTGTACATGTTCTCCTGCGGGATCATCGCTTCCGAGTGACGGATCAGCTTGCCCGTCGCACGGTCGTTGACGTAGATCTCGCCGGTCTTGCCGCCGTGGATCACGACGTCGGTGACCTTGCCGCTGCCATCCTTCGCCTGCGTGAGAATCGTCGGGCTGACCGCATCGAGATCCCACACGTCGTGCGGAACGTACTGCGAATGCCATTTGTACGTGCCGCTGTTCAGGTCGATCGCGACCATCGAGTCGGTGTACAGGTTGTCACCGGGGCGGATCGCGCCGTAAAGGTCGGGCGACGGATTGCCGACGACGAAGTACACCATGTTCGACTTGCGATCGATCGACGGCGTCATCCAGACACCGCCACCCAGCTTGTCGAAGAACGACGAGTCCTTCGCGAGCGCCGCCTTCTCCGCCGCGATGTCGCGCTTCAGGTCGCGTCCCGATGCGTCCTTCGTCGCCCAGACACCCTCCTGTCCCTTGTCGGGAATCGTGTAGAACGTCCACAACAGATGCCCGTCCTTCTCGTCGAACGCCTTGACGAAGCCGCGAATGCCGTATTCGCCGCCGTTCGTGCCGATCAGCACCTTGCCGTTCACGACGGTGGGCGCCATCGTTTCGGAATAGCCCTTGTCGGGATCCGCGATCTGCGTTTCCCACAGCACCTTGCCGGTCTTCGCGTCGAGCGCGACGAGCTTCGCGTCGAGCGTGCCCATGAAGAGCGTGCCGCCGTCGATCGCGACGCCGCGGTTGTTCGGGCCGCAGCAGAACGTCGTGATCGGCCCCATCTTGTGCTTGTAGTGCCAGTATTCCTCGCCGGTCTTCGCGTCGATCGCGTAGACGTGATTGAACGACGTCGTCAGGAACATCACGCCGTCGACGACGATCGGCGATGTCTCCATCGATTCCAGAACGGCCGTCTGGAATACGAATGTCGGCTTCAGCTTGCCGACGTTGCTCGCGTTGATCTGCGAGCCCGGGTAGTAGCGCGTCTGCGCGTAGCTGCCGTTCGAGTGAATCCAGTTCTTCGCATCCGACCCCGCGTTGTCGAGCATCGCCTGCGTCACTGCGAGACTCTTCGACATCGGCTTCGCGACAGTCGTGTCGGCCGTACCGGTTTCCTGTGCGTTCGCGCCAGGCGACAGCGCAAAGCCCGCCGCGACGATTGCGGCACAGGCGACCTTGATGTTGCGTTCGCTCATGGGAGGCCCTCCTCGGGTGCCTTGTTCTTGGGAATGTGGAGCGGGTGTGAGGCAGTTGTGACGCCGTGGGAAACGCCGTTATAGTGTGTTTCCGCGCAAGTTGCAATCGACGTCCTTTGTGCACCGCAGCAGCATGCGGACGCCGCCGCGAAAACGTTCAGAACGGGTAATCCGATGAGATCGATACACTTGCCGAAATGCGTTTCACCGCTGCTCCGGACGTCGCGCCGCCTGGCGTTTGCTTCCACAGTGGCGCTCGCCGCCGCATCGGTCGCGCCGCCGCTCGCATACGCGACGAGCGATGCCGAGCTCGCGACGAACGCGCGGCTGCTCGCATCGGTTCGCAACGACGATGCGGCGGGTGTCGGGCGCGCGTTGAGCGAAGGCGCCGCCGTGAATTCGCGCAATCGACTCGGCGAAACCGGCCTGCTGATCGCACTCAAGAAGAACCGGCCCGACATCGCGCAGTCGTTTCTGGCCGCCGGTGCCGACGTGAACATTCCGGCGGTGAACGGCGTGACGCCGCTGATGGCCGCGGCTTATGCGGGCGACGCCGCGACGACGCGTGCGCTGATCGATCGCGGCGCCGACGTCGCGGCGGTGGATCGCCTCGGCAAGAACGCGATCACCTACGCGGCCGGCGAAGGCCGCACCGAGGTCGTGCGGCTGCTGCTCGCGCATGGAGTCGATCCGAACGGTGTCTATCACAACAACCTGACCGCGTTGATGTGGGCGGCCGGATACGGACAGACGGAAACCGCGCGCGCCCTGATCGACGCTGGCGCCCGCGTCGACCTCGTCGACGACCGCGGCAAGAGCGCGCTCGACATGGCGCGCGAGTTCAGGCACGCGCCGACCGTCGAATTGCTCGAGCAGGCGCAGCGCACGCCGCACTGAAAAGCGGTTCCTCGAGCTGAAGCAGCGGCCCAGGCGCGCCGCGGGCTCCGCGTCCGTCAACGCCCTCGTGCAGTGCCTGCGGGAATCCGCGAGCAACGCTGGATGAGCGTTACGTGACCTGCGAAATCCGCGCCGCGGCGCGCGCACGACGAATGCGCGGCGGCAGCATCATCCGCGCGAGGATGCCGTCGCCGCGCAGGGTATGCTCGAACGCTGCGCCGACGTGCAATGCAACGAGCGCGAACAGAATGCAACTGGTCACGAGGTGCACGTCGCTCATCAGCGACTTCATCCACGGCACCTTCGCGCCCCACGCCGGCAGCGTCATGCCGAACCATTTCACCGGATAGCCGCTGAAGACGGAGCCCAGGTAACCGGCGAGCGGCATCACGATCAGCGCCGCGTAGAGCAGGATCTGGTTCGCCTTCGCGGCGCGCATTCGCCAGCGCGGCATCGCCGGTAACGGCGGCGGCGCGTGCGCGAGTCGCCAGCCGAGGCGCACGAGCATCAGCGCGAGCAGGCAAAGCCCGATCGACTTGTGGAAGTTGAATGCGTCGGCGCGGATGCCGGGCGGCGACTTCGGGATCTGCTGCATCAGCCAGCCGAACGTGAACTGGCCGAAGACGACGGCGGCGACGAGCCAGTGCAGGACGACCGCTGTTTTCGTGTACCGGGTCATGAAACGCTTTATACGCGGTCAGTCGCGCCGGGCTGCCCCAAGCGACTGATCCGCCCACCGAGAAGTAGCGAGCGCATGGGCACGCGTCATTCTAGAGCTTCACGTCGACATTCGCGCCGACGAACCAGTTCCGTCCCGGCGCCGGCTCGAAGAAGCGGCCGTTGCCGTCGTCGACGATCACCGAACCCGCGTAGTTCCGATCGAACAGGTTGTTCACGCGCACGAACGCCTTCCAGCTGACGGTGCCGTACGTCCGCCCGAACCCGAGTCGCCAGTTCATCACCGCATACGAAGGCGCGGCATCGGTATTCGCCTCGTTGACGTACAGCTTGTCGACATATTGCAGCTCGATAGCCGTGTCGAGACCGTACAGGCCGCCGGGCACCCAGGCGAGCTCGCCGTACGCCTGCTTCGACGGTACCGCCGGTATCCGCGACCCCGACGGCACCGGCGCAGGCGACGATCCGGTCGAGAACGGTTGCGTGAATTCCGCGCGCAGCCACGTGAGCGCGACGTGCGACTCGATGCCGTAGCCGAAACGGCCATCCCACGATGCCTCGGCGCCGCGTCGTCGCGTCGCCGACGCGTTCTTGTAGATCGTCCGCCCGCCGATCGCGGTGTCGACGACGATCTCGTTGCGCGTGTCGACGTTGAAGATCGCCGCGGTCAGCCGCTGCCGCTCGGCGAGCCGGTACTTGACGCCGATCTCGGTCGCGCGGCTTCGCGCAGGTTGCAGCGCGAAGTTGAGCCCGCTGCCACCCTGCCGGTACGCGAGCTCGGCGAACGTCGGCGTCTCGAAGCCCTCGCCGTAGCTCGCGTACGCGTTCAGATCGTCCGTTGCGTGAAACACGATGCCGGCAACGGGGCTCGTATCGTCGAAGCGCCGGCTGCCGCTGTCGTCGGGATTCTGTGCGGTGACGTAGTGGTCGTCGGACGTGTAGTGGACGTTGCTCGTCCGCACGCCGATCGTTCCCGACCAGCGCGGCGCGAATGCCCACTCGGCCTGTGCGTAGAGGTCGTTGCCATACACGTTGTCGTCCTCGTCACGCCGCAGGTCGCCGAGATCGCCGAACTGGTTGACGAAGCCCTTGCGGCGCTCGTGCTGATGATCGAAGTCGCCCCCGATGGTGAGCGTGAGCGGTCGTTCGAGCACGGCACCATGCCAGTCCAGTCGCAGGCCGACGCCGCCGTAGTCGCGGTCGAGGTCGGGCACGCCGCCCGACGACGTTGCGCCGCTGCCGGTGAGCGCCAGATATTGCCGGATCAACCTGCGCCCGCCGTACGCGTCGACATGCAGGGAAAGCGCATCGGAAAAATGATGATCGACGCTCGCGCCGACCTGCTGCTGGTTGATCGTCTTGCGCGTGTCGAACAGGAAAGCGGCCGGATCCGCGCCGCGCGGGTTGGCGCTCCATTCGGCGCGCGTGAGACCGAGTGGATCCTGCGTCTCCGGCTGGAATTGCGTGTTGCCGATCAGCGTGATCCTCGTATCCGGTGACGCATCGATCAAAAGCTTGGCGTTCGTCACGTCGCGCCTTGCCGAAGAGTGCGCGCGATAGCCGTCCGTGACGAATCCGGTCGCCGCGGCGACGCCGCCGACGTACTGTCCTTTCGCGCCGACCTTCACGCCGAGCACGCCGGTACCGTAGCTTCCGCCGCCGGCGTTGAAATCGAGGTACGGAATGTCCGGCGGATCTTCGGTGAAGATCGAGATCACGCCGCCCGATGCGTTGCCGTACAACGCGGAGAAGGGACCGCGCAGGATCTCGATGCGCGATGCCGACAGCAGGCTGAAGCTGCCGGTCTGTCCCTGTCCATCGGGCATCGTCACCGGGATGCCGTCCTGGTAGATGCGAACGCCGCGCTCGCCGAACGTCGCGCGTGCGCCGAACCCGCGCGAGCTCACCTGCAGATCCTGCGCGTAGTTCTGGCGATTCGCGACGAACACGCCCGGAATGCGCGACATCGTCTCGGAGAGATTCACCATCGGCTGGCCGTCGCGAATCGTGCTTGCGTCGATCGTGTCGACGGAGGCCGGCACGTCGAACGCGCGCTCGGCATGACGCGTGGCGGTGACCGTGATCGGATCGATCACGAAGGGCGCGTTGTCGGTCGCCTGCGCGAACGCTCGTGGCATCGCGCCGAGCGCGAGCGCGACGACGAGCAGCCGACGCGCCGTCATGTCAGTGGCTCCATGGCGCCGGGCCGCCCCAAGCCGCCCGCCCCCCGAGGGGCAGCGAGCGAAGCGAGCGTGCGGGGATGTTTCATCCTGGCGCCATTCGCTTTGCGATTGCGCGGCGCATCCATGCGCTTAGTGCGTGTCCAGCGAACCGTTCGCCTTCGGATACGTCACCACGCCCCAGGCGAGTTTCAAGCCGGTGATGCTCTTGACCGGACGATAGGTGTTCGCATCGACGACGCGAAGCTCGTTCGAGCGTCCGCATGCGACGAGCAGATAGGCTTCGTCGGGGGTCAGCGAGAAGTGCCAGCAGCGCTCGCCGACCGGTATGTCGGCAAGCTTCTCGAGCGTCCGGGCATCGAACACCTGGAGCAACTTGGCTCTCGCGGCGGCGACGAACAGTCGTCGTCCCGATGCGTCGAAAGCGACGCCGTACGGTCCCTTGGCCACCGGAACCGTCTTCTCGACCTTGAGCGCCGCGTCGAGCACGACCAGATTGTCGCTGTTCTCCATCGTCACGATGTAGCGCTTCCCGTCGGGAGACACCTTGATGCCACGCGGCCGGTTCCCGAACGCGTGCAGATCGACGGTTTGCACGAGCTTTCCGGTCTGCTTGTCGTAACTCGTGACCGTGTCGTCGCCTTCGTTGGCCACCGAAAGGCGCTTTCCGTCGGGCGAGAATTCGATGCCTTCGGTTTCACGGCCGCCGGTGAGAAAACTGCGTGCCGTCCATGCGCGAAGATCGATGGCCGCGACTTCCGCCGGAGGACCCGCGTCGTCGTCCTTGTCCCCCTTGCCGGGCGGCTTGCCGGAAGACGACGGCTCGAACGTGACGTACGCCTTGGTTCCGTCGGGCTGCATGCGCATGAATTCCGGGTTCTTGCCGATGGGCACGCGCCGAGTAATGCTCAGATTCTTCGAATCGATGACCGCGACGTCGCCGCTCGCCTCATCGGCCGCGAGGACGTACTTGCCGTCGGGCGTGACGGCGAGGCCTCTGACTGGCGATGGCAGATCGACGGTGCGCGCGAGTTCCAGGCGCGCGAGGTCGATCACGGCAAGACCCGCCGCGGTGCTGACGTAAGCCACACCAGGTTGCGCCGCCCGCGTCGCTTGCGGAAGCACGGCACACGACGCGGCGAGGGCGAAGGTCGCCGTCAGCGTAGACAGCGTCGAATTCGATCTCGTCTTCATCCCGATCTCACGCATGGTTCGCTCGCATCCGCGCTCGACCCGGCGACGTTCGTTCTGCCGAGTCCACGTTAATCCGCATCGTACCGCGATCATCGATGGCGCACGAGCGGCGCCCCCCTGCGATTATTCTAGTGCCCGGGACACGGCGTCTCGACCGCCACGGTCGACGCGTCCGGGTCACGGGGACAACGATGAGCGTCGATCGATATGCTCGGCCGGGACGCGCCGTGGTGGCGATCACGATCCTTGCCGCGTGCGAAGCCGCGCATGCGGCGGACAATCCGGCTGAAGTCTTCGAGCTTCCTTCGGTGCAGGTCGTCGGCATCACGCCACTGCCCGGGCTCGGGACTCCGCTGCGCGACGTTCCCGCGAACGTGCAGCGCTTCGGCGCCGATGACATCGGCCGCCAGCGGCTGCCCACCCTCTCACAGTACCTCGAGCAGAACGGCAGCAGCGTCAGCGCCGCATCGGGACAGGGTAACGCGTTCCAGCAGTCGCTCGACTTCCGCGGCCTCACCGCCTCGCCAATCCTCGGAACGCCGATGGGCCTGTCGGTCTTCCAGGATGGCGTGCGCATCAACGAGGCGTTCGGCGACGTCGTCAACTGGGACCTGCTGCCACGCTCCGCCATCTCGAGCGTGCAGCTTCTGCCCGGATCGATGCCGGCGTTCGGCCTCAACACGCTCGGCGGTGCGCTCGCGATCTACACGAAGAGCGGCGCGCAGTATCCGGGCGCGTTCGCGGAGATCTCCGGAGGCTCGTTCGGAACGAAGAACGCCGAGTTCGAATACGGCGGCGCATCCGACCGCGTCGACTGGTTCGCCTCAGGCAACGTGAGCGACGACCATGGCTGGGCCGATCACAATCCGAGCCGCGTTAAGCAGTTCTTCGGCAAGGTCGGCTTCCAGGACGACAAGACAGACCTCGACGTGACGCTGACGCTCGCGGACAACACGCTGCAGGGGACGCAGACGCTGCCGCTTTCGTTCCTCGATAATCCGAAGCAGGCGTACACGTTTCCCGACGAGAACGACAACAGGCTCGCGTTCCTCGCCGCGAAGGGCAGCCGCTTTCTCGCGGAAGACGTGCTGCTGGGCGGCAACGTCTACTACCGTCATTACAAGTCGACGAACTTCAACAGCAACGTCAACGACGACTTCGGCCAGACGAACGGCAGCGGCGAGACGTCCACGAACGAAGCGTTCAACGACACGTCGTCGATCGACCAGAAGTCGTGGGGGCTCGGCGCGCAGCTGACGATTCGCGGAGAGTGGGCCGGCGTCCGGCATCAGTTTCTCGTCGGCGCGAGCGGCGATTTCGGCAATACCCGATTCGATCAGAACGAGCAGCCGGCCAATTTCAGTGCCGGGCGCGGAACCGTCGCCAGCGGACCGTTCTCGCTGCTGACCGGCGTCGCGCTGAAAAACGCCTATACCGGCATCTTCGCGAGCGACACCATGTCGTTGAGCGAGCGCTGGACGCTTTCCGTCGCCGGGCGCTGGAATCGCGCGCACGTGGAGATCGAGGACCGAACCGGCGAAGATCCGCAGCTGAACGGCGCCGCCACGTTCACCCGGTTCAATCCGTCGGTGGGGCTCAATTTCAATCCCACTGCCCGTTTCACCGCGTACGCATCGTACAACGAGGGCATGCGCGCGCCGACGCCGATCGAGCTCACGTGCGCCGATCCGATGGCGCCCTGCAAGCTCCCGAACGAGTTCCTGTCGGACCCGCCGCTCGACAAGGTCGTTTCGAAAACGGCGGAGCTCGGCGCACGCGGCCGCATCGGCGCGGCGACGACGTGGTCGGCGGCGATCTACCGGACCGAGCTCGACAACGACATCCAGTTCATCTCGAGCGGCGGAGCGGTGAACGCGGGCTTCTTCCAGAACGTGGGCAAGACGCGCCGCCAGGGCATCGAGCTTGCGGTGACGACGCACGCCGGGCCGGTGAAGCTCGACGTCCGATACAACCACATCGATGCGACGTTCCGCTCGACGTTCTCGGCCTTCGCACCCGACAATTCGAGCGCGGACGCCGATGGTGCGATCACGGTCGAGCCGGGCGACCGGATACCCGGAATCCCCGCCGACTCGTTCAAGCTGCGCGCCGAATTCGAGCACGGGCCCTTTTCGATCGGTGCGGGCCTCGTCGCGGCGGCGACCCAGTACGCCCACGGCGACGAGAACAACGCGGACGCGCATGGCAAGGTGCCCGGCTACGTCGTCGTCAACCTCGATGCGCAGTACGAGGTGACGCCGCGGCTTCAGATCTTCGCGCAGATCGCCAATGTCTTCGACAAGCGCTACTACAGTTTCGCCGTGCTCGGCGAGAACGTGTTCACGGGCCCGAGCAACACGTTCGGTCCGGCGCTGGGCATGGAGGGCGTCGCCGAACAGTTCCGCGCCGTCGGCGCGCCGCGCGCGATCTGGATCGGCGCGCGCTACCGGTTCGACAAGCCACCGGCGCGCTGAACCGACCCGCTACTGCGGCTGCAGGAAGCACTGCTTCTTCGCGCCTTCCTGCAGCTTGCGATACGTGTCGATCAGCTTGCGGCCATCCTTCATGTCGCGCATGACGCCGCCGCGCTCGCCGGCGATCGTGATGCCGTTCGCGACGGTGGAAAGATCCACCCACTCGCTGTAGCGGACCTTCGCCGCGATCGCGTCGATCGTGCACGAGCATTTGTACATCGACTCGGCCGGCGCTTCCTTGCTCTGCTGCATGCAGGCGAGCACGTACTCGACGCGGGCGCGGGTCGGAAAGTCGTTGTTCGCCGCCGCGGCCAGCGATGTCGCGAGCGACAGCGTCATGCAAAGGGCAGCTTTGCGGATCATGGTCATCCCAGCGGATCGCCCTTCGCGTCGATCAGCGGCACGTTGTACTCGTGCAGGATCTGCACGATCGCCGCCTGGTTGTCGACGATCAGCTTGTCGACGGTGGCCTTCCACTCGTTCTCGCCGCGGCGCACGCCCATCGCGATCGCGTAGTCGAACTTGACGCCGGGCTCCGAGCGCAGCGGAACGACGACGAACTCGACGCCGGGCACGCGCGTCGCGTAATAGCCGGCAATCGGCCCCCAGACGATCGCCGCGTCGATCTTCCCCTGTGCAAGCTCGGTGTCGATGATCTGTCCCGGATACTGCGCGGGATCGGGCGACATCATCGGATACGGCTTCGCCTGCGCTTCCATGCCGTGCTTGACGAGCCACGTGCCGCCGGGCGAGCGGTCGAAGAAGCCGATCCGCAGCTTGTCGCGACGCTCGGCAGGCAGCGCGAGCAGGTCGTTGCCCGATTTCACTTCGTCGAGTCCCTTTCCTTTCCGGTAGACGAGCGCGTACGTCGAGCGGTAGTAGGGAACCGTCGGCAACGCTTGGTCGTACTGCGCCGGAACGCTCATCACGATGTCGCAGCGGAAGTCCTCGCCGGGCAACCGGTAGCGCAGCGTATTGCGGATGAAATTCATTCGCTGCGGAAACGAGTAGCTCTTGACCTCCAAGCCCAGCTTGCTCGCAAACAGCGCCGCGATGCGGTTCTCGAAGCCCTCGCCCTTGTCGTTGGCGAACGGCAGGTTGGACGGATCGATGCACGGACGAAACGCGGTCCGCGTGTCGCCCGCGGCGAGTGCCGGCATGGAGGCGACGGCGAGGATGGCGACGAAACCGGCCACGCGCGTTGCGTTGCGCTTCACGCGGGTCGTCGCGGCCGAGGACGCGGCGCAAATCATTGCTTGAGCTCCTGGACGTGCGCGCGCGTGATGTCGCCGTTCGAGCGGCCCTTCAGGTACGCGTACAGATTGTCGATGTTGTCCGTCACCATCTTGCTGCTCTTCCAGCTCGGCATTCCCTTTTCGAGCCGCCCCTCCCGCACCGTCGTCATGAACTGGTCCTTCGTCAACGTCTTCAGGCTCTCGATCAGCGAGGGCCCGACGAGACCCTGTTGATTCGCGCCATGGCAGCGATCGCACGCAGCGGCACGCCACGCCCGAAAGCCGTTCATCGTGTTCGAATCGACGTAGTAGCCGTCGACGACTGTGTAGAGAACCTTGCCGCCGTCCATCCGGGTCACCGTGTTGCCGCTCGTCGGCGACGGCTGAGCGACGGCGCCCTGCGGCGCCGTCGCTTGCGCAACGGCAATGGCCGGCACGACAAGCCACCACGCGCACGCCGCCGCGCCTGAAATCATCGTTCGCATCGGGTCTCCGGGGAACCTTCGAAGCGGCCGGGCGCAGGAAGCGCCGCGCGCGGCGCAATGCCGCGACGAGCGGCGCCGCCCTGCGACGGCGCCGATCATCGCGAATCGTTCAAGTCTGCGGAAGCGCGAACACCGTGAGCGAGCCGCCGAGATTCGTGTAGTCGGAAAGCTCGTGATAGCCACCGACGGCACCGAGGCCCTCTTCCGGCTTCTCGAGACCGGCCGCCATGCCGATGCCGGCCCAGCCGCCGATGCCGGAGAAGACACCGACGTACTGCTTACCCTTGTGCTCGTACGTGAACACGTTGCCGATGATGCCGGACGGCGTCTTGAACTTGAAGAGCTCCTTGTTGATGTCGTTCGAATCGACGCATTTCAGGTAGCCCTCGAGCGTGCCATAGCATGCAATGCCGCCGGCCGTCGTCAACGCCCCGCTCCACACCGAGAACTTCTCGGCCTTCGACTGCACGATCTTGCCGGTGCCCGCGTCCCAGGCGATGAAGTTGCCCATCGAGTTACCGCCGGGTGCCGGAAACATCGACAGCGTCGCGCCAACATAAGGCTGACCGGCCGTGTACTCGATCTGGAACGGCTCGTAGTCCATGCAGACGTGGTTGGTCGGCACGTAGAACCGCTTGGTCTGCGGATCGAACGATGCCGGCTGCTCGTCCTTCGAGCCGAGTGCCGCCGGGCAGATGCCCTTGTTGTTGAAATCGGCGCCGTTCTCACCGGGCGCGTATTGCTTGACGACCTCCGGACGTCCCGTCTTCATGTCGACGTGCGTCGCCCAGTTGACCGCGGGATCGAACTTCTGCGCGACGAGCAGCGCGCCCGTCGTCCGGTCGAGCGTATAGCCGAACCCGTTGCGATCGAAGTGCACGAGCGCCTTCGTCGGCTTGCCCTTCACGTTGATGTCGGCGAGGATCATCTCGTTGACGCCGTCGTAGTCCCACTGGTCCCACGGCGTCATCTGGAATACCCATTTCGCCATCCCCGTGTCGACGTCGCGCGCGAAGATCGTCATCGACCACTTGTTGTCGCCCTTGCGCTGGATCGGGTTCCACGTCGACGGGTTGCCGCTGCCGTAGTACATGAGGTTCAGGTCCTTGTCGTAGCTGTACCAGCCCCATGTCGTTCCGCCGCCGATCTTCCACTGATCGCCTTGCCAGCTTTTGAGCGACGAGTCCTTGCCGACCGGCTTCATCTCGCCGTCGGTCCAGGTCATCGTCTTGTCGGGATCCAGCAGCATCTCGGCGTCGGGACCGGTGCTGTACGCGCGCCAGACCTGCTTGCCGGTATTGACGTCGTACGCGGTGATGTAGCCGCGGACGCCCCATTCGCCGCCGGAGATGCCGGTGATCACCTTGTCCTTGAAGACGTGCGGCGCGTTGGTGTTGACGGCGCCGAGCTTGGGATCGCCGTTCTTCACGCTCCAGACGACCTTGCCCGTATTGGCGTCGAGCGCGACCAGCGTGCTGTCGGCCTGCTGCAAAAGAATCTTGCCGTTCGCATATGCGAGGCCGCGGTTCACCGTGTCGCAGCACATCTGCGGAATCACCGCGGCATCCTGCTTCGGCTCGTAACGCCACTTGATCTTCTGCGTATCGAGGTCGAGCGCGAACACCTTGTTCGGGAACGGCGAAACGAGGTACATCGTGTCACCGATGACGAGCGGCGATCCTTCGTGGCCGCGCAGGACGCCCGTCGAGAACATCCAGGCCACCTGCATCTTGCCGACGTTGCTCTTGTTGATCTGCTTCAGCGGGCTGTAGCGATGGTTCTGCATGTCGCCCGCCTGCATCGCCCAGTTGTTGGGGTTGGCGAGCGCCTTGTCGAGATCCGCGTCGGCGCGCGATGCGACAGGCAGCGCGAGCAGACAGACGGTTGCCATTGCCAGTGCCGGGCGGAGCCACGGCGCATTGACACGCTTCATAACGCCTCCTCTGGTCATCGATGTGCCAGCCGGCGATACGCGGGCGACGCGAGACAAGCGCCGTATCGCGCAATGCCTGCGGCGAAGTGTCTGCCTGCGATTTGACAAAGTCAATTTGTTAGGTACAGGCTTTAGCCCTTCGCACGGCGCCATGCGCCGTGCTGCATAGCAGCAAGACTCTTTGCACACGAGGAGGAGGCATCGTGGATGTTCGTGCTGCCGTAGCTCACAAGGCGGGCCAGCCGCTGACGGTCGAGACCGTCCGGCTCGATGGCCCGAAAGCCGGCGAGGTGCTCGTCGAGATCAAGGCGACGGGCATCTGCCACACCGACGAATTCACGCGCAGCGGCGCCGATCCCGAAGGGTTGTTCCCGGCAATCCTCGGGCACGAGGGCGCCGGCATCGTCGTCGACGTCGGCCCCGGCGTTTCGAGCGTGCGCAAGGGCGATCACGTGATTCCGCTCTACACGCCCGAATGCCGCCAATGCAAGTCGTGCCTGTCGCGCAAGACGAATCTCTGCACGGCGATTCGCGCCACGCAGGGCAAGGGACTGATGCCCGATGGCACCAGCCGCTTCTCGCTCGGCGGCGACATGGTGCACCACTACATGGGCTGCTCGACGTTCGCGAACTTCACGGTGCTGCCGGAGATCGCCGTCGCGAAGATCCGCGACGACGCGCCGTTCGAGAAGGTCTGCTACATCGGGTGCGGCGTGACGACTGGCATCGGCGCAGTGATCAACACCGCGAAGGTCGAAGCCGGCGCGAACGTCGTCGTGTTCGGGCTGGGCGGCATCGGCCTCAACGTCGTGCAGGGCGCGCGGATGGTCGGGGCGAACATGATCGTCGGCGTCGATCTCAATCCCGCGCGCGAGGCACTTGCGCGCAAGTTCGGCATGACGCACTTCGTGAACCCGAAGGAGGTCGGCAAGGACCTCGTCGCGTATCTGGTCGAGCTGACCGGCGGTGGCGCCGACTATTCGTTCGAATGCATCGGCAACGTCGACGTCATGCGCCAGGCGCTCGAATGCTGCCACCGCGGCTGGGGCGTCGCGACGATCATCGGCGTCGCCGGCTCTGGACAGGAGATCCGCACGCGCCCGTTCCAGCTCGTGACCGGACGCGTATGGAAAGGAACGGCATTCGGCGGCGCGCGCGGGCGTACCGATGTCCCGAAGATCGTCGACTGGTACATGGACGGCAAGATCAACATCGACGACCTCATCACGCACACGTTGCCGCTCGAACGCATCAACGAGGGCTTCGACCTGATGCACGAAGGCAAGTCGATCCGCACCGTCGTCAACTACTGACGACGGGTCGTCAGTGGAGTGAACCAAGGAGACCCACCATGGCACTATCGATCCATCCCGCCGTCGACAACGGCATCAAGCCGGCCGCGTCGAACTTCGGGGGCGGCACGCTGTACTGCAACTGCGCCGACAACAAGGTGACGGTATCGCTTTCGAGCCAGACCGCGCACAACCATGTCTGCGGCTGCACCAAGTGCTGGAAGCCCTCCGGCGCGACGTTTTCGCAGGTCGCCGTCGTGCCGCGTGACAAGGTGCGCGTGAGCGCCAACGAGAACAAGCTGTCCGTCGTCGACCCCGGCGCGACGATTCAGCGCTATGCGTGCAAGTCGTGCGGCACGCACATGTACGGCCGCATCGAGAACAGGAACCATCCGCTGTACGGTCTCGACTTCGTCCACACCGAACTGTCGCCGACGTCGGGCTGGTCGCCGCCCGAGTTCGCGGCATTCGTTTCGTCGATCATCGAGTCGGGTTTCAATCCCGAGAGAATGGGTGAGGTGCGCAGCCGGCTGCGCGAGATCGGCCTCGAGCCGTACGACTGCCTGTCGCCGCCGATCATGGACCTGATCGCGACGCACACGGCAAAGCAGAAGGGCGTTCAGTTCAGCGCCTGAGCGGAACCGGCGGTCGCGCTCGCGCGACCGCCATTGAAGGCGTCGCCGCGCGCGCTTGCCGAGGCTCGCGCGTCGCGCCGCGCCCCCGGAGACCTCGGTGTCCGAACCGCTCGCACCGCTTGCGCAAAGCCTCTGTTTCGGCGGCGTGCAGGCCGTCTACGCGCACGACGCGCGGGAAACGCGTTGCCGGATGCGCTTCGGGCTCTTCCTGCCGCCGCAGGCGAATGGCGGCCGCGTGCCCGTCCTCTACTGGCTCTCGGGCCTCACGTGCACCGAAGAGAACTTCATCACGAAGGCCGGCGCGCAACGCGTAGCGGCCGAGCTCGGACTCGCGATCGTCGTGCCCGACACGAGTCCCCGCGGGCTGGGATTTGCAGGCGAAGCGGACGCCTACGACTTCGGCCTCGGTGCGGGCTTCTACGTCGATGCGACGCGCGCGCCGTGGTCGGAAGGCTATCGGATGTACTCGTACGTGACGAACGAGCTGCCCGCGTACGTAGCCGCGCATTTCCCGGTCGATCCCGAACGCACTGGCATCTTGGGTCACTCGATGGGGGGCCACGGCGCGCTCGTGATCGCCATTCGCAATCGCGAGCGCTACCGGTCGGTTTCCGCCTTCGCGCCGATCGTGTCGCCGATGCGCTGCCCATGGGGCGAGAAGGCGCTTGGCGGCTACCTCGGCGATGATCGGGACGCATGGCGTGCGTACGACGCGACGGCGCTGATCGAGGATCGCGGCTACCCGGGACGCACGATCCTCGTCGATCAGGGCACGCGCGACCCGTTCCTCGAGCGCGAGTTGAAGCCGCAGCTGTTGCGTGAAGCGTGCGAGCGCGCGGGCGTCGCGCTCGACCTCCGCATGCGCGACGGCTACGACCACAGCTATTACTTCATCGCGACGTTCATCGACGAGCATCTGCGCTTTCACGCGCGTGCGCTCGCCGCGGGCAGCCGATGATCCGTGCGCGTCCGCGTGCGATCCGATCGATCGTCGCGACGGGCGGTGCGTTCGCCACGGCTCTTGCGCTGTCGTTCGCCGCGGCATCGTCGCAGGCGGCCGATCTGACCGCCGCGCAGGTGCGTGCGATCGTCGCCCATGCCGCCGCGCCCGTCGATCTCGCGCGGAAGGACCTCTCCGACCTCGACTTGAGCAACATCGATCTGGCGGGTGCGAACCTGGCGGGCGCGAATCTGTTCGCGAGCCGGCTCGTTTCGTCGAACTTCAGGGGAGCAAACCTTTCGGGAGCGAACCTGAACGGTACCTGGCTGATGGGCGCGCAGTTCGCAGGTGCGAACCTGTCGGGAAGCTCGATGCTGGGCCTCGTGATCCTCGGCGGCGCCGTCACCGCGCGGCCGAATTTCGCGGGCGCGAACCTGTCCGGCGTGCGAATGATCGCCGACCTGCCGAACACCGATCTCGAGAGCGCCAACCTGAGCCGCGCGCGTCTCGGCGTCGACATCCGCAACCAGGGCATGGGCCAGATGCGGACCGACCTGTCGAACGCGAAGCTCGCCGGTGCCAACCTCGCCGGTGCGGACCTCAGCCGTTCGTCGATGGCGTTCGCCGATCTGCGCGGAGCGAATTTGCGCGGCACGAACTTCTTCGCCGTGAAACTCGCCGGCGCAAACCTGAGCGGAGCCGACGTCGCCGATGCCGATTTCACCGAAGCCGATCTCGACGGTACCGTATTCACCGGCGCGAAAGGTCTCGACGCGGCGAAGGGCATGGACAAGGCCGCGAATCGCGAGCGCGCCGTGTACTGACGAACCCCTCATTTCGTAATTCCATCAGGAGAACGACGATGGCCACGGCCAAGCTGATCGTGATCTATCCAATGCCCAAGGACGTCGATGCATTCGAGCGCGCCTACAGCGCCGAGCATTTGCCGATGGCCGCGCCGATCTTCGATGCGGCGGGTGCGACGAAAGCGGTGCTGACGCGATTCTCCGGTGCCGCAGCCGGCCCATCGCCGTACCATCGGATGGCGGAAATTCACTTCCCGTCGCACGAGGTGCTGATGGCGTGCGCCGCGTCGCAGCCAGGCCGCGACGCGCTCGCTGACGCACAGCGGATTTCGAACGGCGGCGCTCCGATCGTGCTGATCGGCACCGAGGATGTCGTGACGTTCGGACGCGGGTAAGCGCGGAACCGTCCGGGCTCGAACGAGCGGCGAAGTGCTGCGGGCGGCCGAGTAGCTTCAGTCGGTGGCTGGCGCGGGTGCATCGTCCGCGCCAAGACCACCCATCGCCGAGCGCGGCAGCAGCATCACGACGCAGAACGTCACGACGGCGATGCCGGCCATCAACAGCAGCAGCGTGCGAAAGCCGCTCGCCTTGACGAGCGGGCCGAGGAGCCATACCGCGAGCGAGCTCACGCCGAACGCGACGAAGAGCCGCATCCCCGACACGCGCGAGCGCATCCGGTCGTCGACGTAGCGGACGATCATCGCGTCGGTGAACGGTATCGCGCCGAAGACGACGATCATGAACGCGAACATCAGCGCGTAGAGGTACCAGCCGCTCGCATTCGCAGCGAGCAGGAACAGCGGCGCCTGCACGGCGACGATGCCCGCATAGAGCGTTTTGAGCGGCACGCGGTCGAGCAGCATGCCGACGGTCACCTGGGCGAGCGCGCCGGCGACATAGACCGCGGCGAGCAGCATGCCGAGCGCCGCCGGATCCTCGACGATGCCGCGAAAGCGCTCGCGCAGGAGCTCGCCGTTGCCGTTCGTCGTGAAGTTGAAGAGCAGGCTGCCGGAAATCGACGCGACGGTGACGACCGCGAAGATGTGCGCGAGCGCGCGCCGGTCGAGCATCGCGCGCGTCGGTGCGCGGCGGCCCGGTGCGAGCGACTCCGCCGGCGCAACGCAGGCGAAGAGCACGCCGCATGCGATCGCGCCGAGTGCCGGAACGGCGAAGGCCGCCTGCCACCCGGCGTATTTGAGCAGCGCGCCGGTGACGAGCGCCGACAGCGCCACGCCGAGATTGCCTGCGAGCCCGTTGAACCCGATCGTGAGTCCCGGCCGTGTCGAGCGCTGGACGAGCATCGGAATGCCGACCGGGTGGTAGATCGCCGAAAACACGCCCATCAACGTCAAGGCCGCGGCGAGTTGCCACGCCGATCGCGTGAGCGCGACGAGCAGCGCGCAGGCGCCCATGCCGAAGAAAAAGATCAGCATCATCCGCCGGCGCCCCCACAGGTCGCCGAGGCGCCCCGCAGGCAGCGAGCCGATGCCGTACATCGCGAATGCGCCGACGCCGTACGGCATCAGGTCTTCCCAGCGCGGGAACCCGAAATCGGTCGCGATCGCCGCGACCGACGTCGCGAAGATCAGCAGGAACATGTGGTCGATCGCGTGCGCGAGGTTGAGCAGCAGCGACGTGGAGCGCGGAAGCGGCGTCACGATGACGGTCCTTTCGCGATCGTCATTGCGCGAGCGTGCGCAACTGTTCGGCGAGCGCCTGCGAGATGTCGATGCCGTGCGCGCGCGCCTTCGCGGCGAGCGCCGCGCGACGTGCACCGGGAAGGCGGACGTCGGCATCCTGCTGCATGGCGCCGATCAGCGTTTCGAGCCGCTCGAGGTAGATGTCGCGGCCGGCGAGCGCATCGGGATCGATGACGAGGAACGCCTGGCCGATCCGCGGACGATTGCCTTCGTCGACGAAGAACGAGCTTGCTTCGAACCCTTGCGCGGCGCCGGTGAGCGCCGTCACGAGCAACTCGACGATCAGCGCGAGCATCGCACCCTTCGTTCCACCGACCGCCAGCATCGAGCCTTCGAGCGCCGCCTTCGCATCGGTGGTCGGGTGTCCTTCGCGGTCGAGCGCCCACCCGAGCGGAATCGGCTTGCCCTCCTTCGCCGCAACCATCACCTTGCCGCGCGCGACTTCGGACAACGAGAGATCGATCGACAACGCGGCCGCATCGCGGCGCGGAAACACGGCGGCGATTGGATTGGTGCCGAAGAGCGCGCGCGTGCCGCCGGCAGCCGGCATCGCGGCCGGCGAATTGCCGAACGCGAGGCCGACCATGCAGGCGGCGGCGACAGGCTCGAGATGCCACGCCGCGACGCCGAAATGGTGACTGTTCGTGACGCCGGCGAACGCGACGCCGAAGTCGCGTGCGCGACGAATCGCTTCGCCGACCGCGAGCGTGCAGGCGGGAAAGGCGAGACCGGATCGTGCATCGACGAGAATCGCGCCACCGCGCTCGCGGACGATCACGGGAACCGCGCGTCCGTCAGCACGGCCGTTGCGCAAGTGCGTCGCGTATTGCGCAACGCGCGCCATTCCATGCGACGACAGTCCCTGCGCCTGCGCATCGGCGAGCGCGCGAGCGGTGATTTGAGCCATCGCATCGGACGCGCCGGCCCTGGCGAGCGCCCGCGACGCGAGGTCGCGCAGTTCGGAGTAGGTCAGCGTCGGCATCGTTCACCGACCCCCGAGCACCGCCGCGACCTTGTCGGCAACGAGCGACGACACGCGTCGGTTCGATTCGCGCGTGACGCCGGCGATGTGCGGCGTGAGCAACAGGTTCGGGCAGCCGGCAAGCGGCGAGCCGGCCGGCAACGGTTCCTGCGCGAACACGTCCAGTGCGGCCCCGCCGAGGCGCCCCTCGCGCAGCGCCGCCGCGAGTGCGACTTCGTCGACGACGCCGCCGCGCGCAGTATTCACGAGGATCGCACCCTGCTTCATCGTCGCGATGCGCGAAGCGTCCATCAGATTGCGCGTTTGCGCCGTCAACGGCACGTGCAGCGAGACGACGTCGGCCTCGCGGATCACCTCGTCGAGTGCACGCGGCCGGGTGTCCTCGTCGCCCCACACGCTCGCCGATACCGGCGATTGCGGATCGAATCCGATCGCTTGCATGCCGAGTGCACGGCCAAGCCGGCCGGTGAGTCGGCCGATGCCGCCGAATCCGACGAGACCGAGCGTCGTGCCCGCGAGTTCGCGGCCGTTCGACAGCGCCGCGCGCGGCCACTGCCCGGCCGCCACGTCGGCCGTCGCGTGGTAGGCATTGCGCAGCAGCAGCATCGCGGCCGCGATCACGTATTCGGCGACCGCCTGCGCGTTGGCGCCGGTCGCCGGAATCACGTCGATCCCTCGCTCGGCGCAGGCGGCGACGTCGATGTTGTCGAGGCCGACGCCGAGGCGGCCGACGACGCGCAACCGGGGCGCCGCGCCGAGCAGCGCGCGGTCGACCTGCGTGCGATTGCGCACGATCAGCGCATCGGCGTCGCGAAGGCCGTCACGAAGCGCCTCGTCGTCGTCAACGAGACCCTTGTCGTAGCGGACGTCGAAGCGTGCGGCGAGACCGGCGACCGCCGCGTCGTCCATGAACTCGCTGATGACGATGCGCACGTCGGGAACGCGCGCGGTCAGGCGGTCGCGAACAGCCGGTTCATGTCGGCGAGCGCCTTGAACTCGAGTGCGTTGCCGAATGGATCGAGGAAGAACATCGTCGCCTGCTCGCCCGGCTCGCCTTCGAAGCGCACGTACGGCTCGATCACGAAGCGCACGTTGGCAGCGCGAAAGCGCGCGGCGAGTGCGTCCCACGTCGCCCGGTCGGTCACGACACCGAAGTGGCGCACCGGCACGTTCTTCCCGTCGACCAGACTGGTCGCATCGGTTGGGTGGTCCCCCCACGCTTGCGGCGAACCCGAAGATGCTCGTGCTTCGCACTCGCCTGTTCGCCCTCGGGACGGCCCGTCGGACTCACGCGCTGCGCTGCCCCCCGAGGGGGCGGAATGCGCGCCTTCGGGCGGCCCTTCGGCGCGCATCGCATCGGCGGAGACTTTGTGGGCGACGATCTGATGGCCGAAGAAATCGAAGTCGACCCAGTCGTCGGTGCTGCGACCTTCCGGACAGCCGAGGAAATCGCCGTAGAAGCGGCGCGCCAAGGCGAGATCGGTGACGGGAAACGCGAGGTGGAATCGCGGGTAGTTGGACGTCGGTGCGTGGTTCATTCGTTCACGATCAAAGGCGTTCAGCTCTGCAGTCCCCATTTGCGAACCGTCTTCGCTTCGATCACGCGGAACACGACGTTCTCGACGATGAGCCCGATCACGATCACCGTGAAAAGGCCCGCGAAGACGTTCGGAATCTCGAGCTGGTTCTTGTTCTCGTAGATGAACCACCCGAGGCCGCCCGATCCGGACGACACGCCGAACACGAGCTCGGCCGCGATCAGCGTGCGCCATGCGAATGCCCAACCGATCTTGAGCCCGGTCAGGATGCTCGGGAACGCCGCGGGGATCAGGATCCGCGCGACGTAAGGCAGGCCGCGCAGGCCATAGTTGCGGCCCACCATCCGCAACGTGTTCGACACGGCGAGAAAGCCCGAATGCGTGTTGAGCGACACGGCCCACAGCACCGAGTGGATGATCACGAACACGATGCTGCCGGTACCGAGGCCGAACCAGATCAGCGCGAGCGGCAAAAGCGCGATTGCCGGCAGCGGATTGAACATCGACGTGAGAAGCTCGAGCAAGTCGGTGCCGATCCGCGACGTGATGGCGACGACGGTCAGTACGGCGGCGCACGCGATGCCCGCCGCATAACCCATCACGAGCACGCGCAGCGACGTCATCGCCTTCGTGAACAGGTCGCCGCCGAAGACGCCGTGGAAGAACGCGACGACCGTGGCCGAGAACGTCGGGAACAGCAGCGGATTGTCGAGCTGGCGTGCGTAGACTTCCCACACCACGGCGATGACGACGAGCAGCGCGAGCTTGCGCACCCAGCCGAGGTTGCTGACCCGCTCCCACACCGACAGCGGCTTCTGGACGATGCCGAACGTTGCCGTCGACACGGGCTCGCGAGTGATTTCGGGGCGCGCCGCAGGCGCGGCGGCGAGGTCGTTCATTCGCTCGCTCCCATTGTCGGTTTCACGCAGTGATCTTCTCGGCCGGCACCGGCTCCTCGATCGCGTCGGCGAAGAGCATCGAATGGATCCGCTGCTCGAGCGCCGAGACCGCGCTCGCGCTCGCATCGGGCGGCAGGCTGTCGAGCTCGGCCTTGACCTGTCCGGGATGCGGCGACAGGAGCAGGATTCGGCTGCCGATCTTGATCGCCTCGGGAATCGAGTGCGTGACGAACAGCACGGTGAAGCGCGTGCCTTCCCACAGCGACAGCAACTCGTCCTGCATCTTGCGGCGCGTCAGCGCGTCGAGCGCGGCGAATGGCTCGTCCATCAGCAGGATGTCGGGCTCCATCGCCATGCCGCGGGCGATCGCCACGCGCTGCTTCATGCCGCCCGACAGCGTGTGCGGATAGTTGTCGGCGAACCCGGTGAGATTGACCTTCGCGATGTACTCCATCGCCTTCTCGAGCGCGGCCCTGCGCGGCAGGCGCCCGGTGGCGCGCAGCGGGAACATCACGTTTTCCTTGACCGTGCGCCACGGCAGCAGCTGGTCGAATTCCTGGAAGACCATCATCCGGTCGGGTCCGGGACGCGTCACCGCCTCGCCCTTCAGGTGAATCTCGCCTTCGATCGGCTTCATGTAGCCGCCGACCGCCTTGAGCAGCGTCGACTTGCCGCAGCCCGACGGTCCGAGCAGGATGAAGCGGTCGGAACGCTGGACGTCGAAATCGACGCGGTACGTCGCGGTGACGAGATGGTCCTTCGTCTTGTACTGCAGCGTCACGCCGCGCACGGCGAGGAGCGGCGCCGGAGTTGTCGCGTTGTTCATCGAACTACCCTTCGCGCTCCGCGCTTCGCGGCTGGGTGCGAGTGCTCCGGCGAGCCTGGACGGATCGCAAACTGTACGACCCGACCCGACATCGCGCCGCGCAACTGCTCGCTCAATGCGTGGCAGGTTGACACAGGATGTCTCAAGCCCACTGGAGCTTGTCGAGGTCGACGTTGCCGCCGGTGACGACGATGCCGACGCGCAATCCGCCGACGTCGAGCGCGCGCTCGAGGATGCACGCGAGCGGCACCGACGACGACGGCTCGACGACCTGCTTCATGCGCTCGAAAATCATCCGCATGGCGCGGAGGATACCAAGTTCGCTGCAGGTTGCGAGCGCATCGACGTGCGTACGCAGCGCCAGCAGCGTGCGCGCCGACAGCGTCGTGCGCAAGCCGTCGGCGATCGTCGTCGTCGCGGGCAGCGGCTGCAGGCTGCCGCTCGCGAAGCTGCGGGCCGCGTCGTCGGCGTTCGCCGGCTCGGCGCCGAACACGCGAACGCCGGGACGCAGGGCCTTCACCGCGATCGCCGTTCCCGACAGAACGCCACCTCCGCCGCACGGCACGACGACGACGTCCAGGTCGTCGACGGTTTCGAGCAGTTCGACTGCGGCCGTCGCGGCGCCCGCGATCACGCGCGCGTCATCGAACGGATGGATCAGCGTCGCGCCCGTTTCGCGCATCAGCTCGTCGCAGGCCGCTTCGCGTGCCGCGACGGTGGGCTCGCACAACTGCACGGTCCCGCCGAAGCGACGGACGTTCGCCTGCTTGACGCCAGGTGCGTTCGACGGCATCACGACCCATGCCGGTATCCCGCGCACGCGCGCCGCGTAGGCGAGCGCCGCGCCGTGATTGCCGGACGAATGCGTGACGACGCCGCGCCGCGCCGTCGCGTCGTCGAGCGACAGCACGGCGTTGCAGGCGCCGCGCGCCTTGAACGCGCCGACCTTCTGCAGATGCTCGCACTTGAAGAACAGCGACGCACCGGCCTCGTCGTCGATCGCACGGCACGTCATCACCGGCGTGCGGTGCACGTACGGGGCGATCCTTGCCTGCGCGTCGCGAATCGCCGCGAGGTCGGGCAGCGTGAGGGTCGCCTGCCCTCCGGCGCTCATCGTCAGCTACCGGGCAGCTTTTGCGCGTTCGGGAAGTACATCTCCTTCCACGAATCGGGCTTCACCTTGATCGACCCGACCTTGTACATGAAGTCGACGTACTTCATCGTGTTGTTCGGCGTTGTCGTGTACTTGACTTCTGGATCGTTCAGCATCTTCAGGATGTTCTCGAGGCTGTCCTTGTCCTTCGAGATGCGCAGGTACGTCTCGGCAGCCTTCTTCTTGTCGGCGTTGATCTGCGCCGTCGCGTCGTCGAGCGCCGCGACGAACGCCGCGTAGATCTTCGGATTCTCGTCGTGGAACTTCGTCGTCGTCCAGACGACGTTGAACGTCGCCGGTCCGCCGAGCACGTCGTACGAGTTCAGCACCCGATGCATCCCCTTGTGCGCGAGTTCCTGGTACTGGAACGGCGGCGAGCTCAGATGGCCGGTGATCTCCGACTTGCCCGACAGCAGCGCCGTCAAGCCATCGGGATGCGACATCGAGACCGTCAGATGGTCGAGCTTGTGCTCCTGGCCCGGACCGAACGCCTTCTCGGCCGCCATCTGCAGCGTGACCGCCTGGATCGACACCTTGACCGCCGGCAGCGCGATCCGGTCCTTGTCGGTGAAATCCTTGATCGTCTTGACGTTGGGATTGTTCGTGACGAGGTAGAGCGGCATCGAGTTGATCGCGCCGACGGCCTTGACGTCGAGGTTGCCGCGCGTCTTCGCCCACAGCGTCGTGAAAGGAGCGACGCCGCCCGATGCGAACTGCAGGTTGCCGGACAGCAACGCGTCGTTCATCACGGCGCCGCTCGCGAACTTCGACCAGTCGACCTTGACGTCGACACCTGCGGCCTTCGCATGCTTCGCGATCAGCTTCTGGTCCTCCATGATCATCAGCGGCAGGTAGCTGATGCCGTACTGGCGCGAGACGTGGATCTCGCTCATTTCGGCGTGCGCCGCGGGCAGCATCGAAAGCGACACTGCGGCGGCCACCAACATCAGAACCGATCGCGCCCGCAGGCGGGCGCTCATCCTTGCAGCCATCCTCTCCTCCTTTGTCCTGTTGCAACCGAAGCGTCACGCGCTTTCATAGAGCCGCGTCAGCACGAACTCGCGGTGGCCGAGCGCCTCGGCCGCGGTGAGCCGCCCGTTCGCCGTGCGGAACATCATGTCGAGCAGCTTGTTGCCCGCCTCGTCGAGCGTGACCTCGCGCTGCAACAGGCCGGTCACGTCGACGTCGATGTGCTCGCTCATCGTGCGCACCGTGCGCGGATTCGCGCAGAGCTTGATGACGGGCAGCACCGGGTTGCCGATGACGTTGCCCTGGCCCGTCGGAAAGAAATGGACGACGTAGCCCGCGGCCGCGCAAAGCGTCACCATCTCGGCCGCGGCCGACGAGCTGTCCATGAACCACAACCCCGGATGGGTCGGCGCCTCGGCCTTGTCGAGAACGCCGTCGACCGTGCACTTGCGGCCGATCTTCTGGATGTTGCCGAGCGCCTTCTCCTCGATCGTCGTCAGGCCGCCGGCAATGTTGCCCTTCGTCGGCTGCGAATCGGACAGGTCGCTGGTCTTGTGCCGCTCGACGACCTGCTGGTAGCGGTCGAACATCCGCATGAAGTCGCCACGCACCTTGTCGTCGCGGCAGCGCGCGGCGACGATCTGCTCGCCGCCGGTCAGCTCGGTCGTTTCGCCGAACACGAGCGTGCAGCCCGCGGCGTAGAGCTTGTCGAACGCGTCGCCGACGGTCGGGTTCGAGCCGCAGCCCGACGTCGTGTCCGATTCGCCGCACTTCGTCGACACCCACAGGTCGGAGAGCGCGCATTCGGTGCGCACCTTCTCGCTCGCCCACTGCACGTACTCCTTCGCCGCCTTCGACGCGCGCATGATCGTGTCGTGGTCGCCGTGCAGTTCGATGCCGAAGCCCTGCACCGGCTTGCCCGTCGCCGCGATGCCGTCGACGACGCGCTTCGTCCACTGCTCCTCGATGCCGATGACGACGACCGCCGCGACGTTCGGATTGCTGCCGGTGCCGATCAGCGTGCGGAAATGCAGCTCGAGGTCGGCGCCGAACTGCAGGCGGCCGTAGGGATGCGGGATCGCGAGCGTCCCCTTGATGTTGTTCGCGACGGCTTCGGAGGCCGCGTTCGACAGGTCGTCGACCGGCAGGATGATCACGTGGTTGCGCACGCCGACGCGGCCGTTCTCGCGCCGATAGCCTTGGAAAGTTGTCTGCATGGCGATGGGGTCAGGTTAGGCGCCGGGCGATGCTCGACGCATTCAGAGAGGGGGTCGCCTTAAGCGGTTCACGTGGGGCTGTGAGCGGTTGAGCGTCGCGCGCACCATCGCGCGACGTTCCAACGGCTTGCAGACCCACGCCGCCGAAGACGCTGAATGGGAGGGCGGAGCGCGGAAAACGCATTCACCACCGCTTGGTCTTGATGTTGTGGACGTGCGCATGCTCGCCCCGGCGGATCGGCTGCACGACCTTGCCGATGTCGACGCCGTACTTGATCACGGTGTCGCCCACTTTCATATCCTTCAGCGCCACCTTGTGGCCGATCGGAATGTCCTGCCGGCACTCGAGCTCGATCGTGCGGTCCTCGTCGAGGATGAGCCCGGTCAGCGGGGTTCCGGCCTTGATGCCCTCGACGACGACGACGGCGACGCTGTCGTCCGGGTCATGCAATACGCAGTGGATCACGGCAGTTCCTAAGGAGGTTGACGCGCCTGTCTGCGGCGCAAACGGGATGGCCGATCGTAGTGAGACGACGCGGCCAAGTCAACTATATCATTTATATCATTTGCATAATTTTTACGCAGCCCCTAGACTGCGGCGGACGAAGGCGCAAGCCGCAGACCATCCATTGCGTGCGCCGGCGCCCACGAGACGATGAACGACACGAACGCGTCCGAGGCCCCGCTCGACGGCCCGCTCTACAAGGACGTCAAGCGCCGGCTTACCGACGCGTTGACGCGCGGCGATTGGAAGCCCGGGGCCGCCATTCCCGCCGAGCGGCGGCTCTCGGAGCGCTTCCAGATCAGCGTCGGCACCGTGCGCAAGGCGATCGACGAGCTCGTCGCCGAGAACATCCTCATTCGACAACAGGGACGCGGGACGTTCGTCGCGAGCCACAACCGCGAGCGCGAGCTCTTCCATTTCCTGCACGTCGTCCCCGAACAGGGCACGAAGCAATATCCGGAAGTGGAGCTGCAGTCGTTCGCGCGCGGCAAGGCCGGCCGGCGCACCGCCGACGCGCTCGGCATTGCGCGCGGCGACGGCGTCTATCGGATCCGCAACGTGCTGCGCCTCGACGGCGTCCCGGTCATCGTCGACGACATCGCGCTTTCCGCGCAGCGCTTCGCCGGATTGACCGAGCGGCAGTTCCGCGAGCGGCGCTCGACGATCTACAACCTCTATCAGGAAGCGTTCGGCATTTCCGTCGTGACCGCGCGCGAGCGCGTTCGCGCCCTGGCCGCCGACGCATCGGTCGCCGCGCTCCTCGGCGTCGACGCCGGCGCGCCGCTGCTGTCGATCCGCCGCGTCGCGCTCACCTATCGCGAGCTCCCGGTCGAATACCGCATGTCGCTCGTGAATACGCAGCATCACGAATACTGGGCCGAGATCGGCGGGTAGACCGGCTCGCCGAATTTTGCAATAGGTTCTGCTCCTCTTTCACGCCGCGATAACTGCGACATGGCGCGCCGGATCCTCTTCGCCGTTCACGACTGGGGCCTCGGCCACGCAACGCGAAGCCTCGTGCTGATCCGCGCGCTCGTGCAGCGCGGCGACGCCGTGACGATCCTGATGGCCGAAAGCCCGGGGCTCGCGCTGTTGCGCGCCGAGCTCGGCGATGCGTGCGAGTTTTATCCGTACGAGGACATCCCGAAGCCGTTCAGCCGCTACCCGGCAATCTTCTATTTCAGGATGAGCTGCTCGGTGCCGCAGATCTGGCTGCGCTTCGCGATGGAGCAGCGGCTGACCGAGCGCCTCGTGCGCGAGCGGCGGATCAACGCCGTCGTCTCCGACAGCCGGCTCGGCGTCTGGTCGCGGGAAGCGCCGAGCTACTGCATCTTTCACTCGCTGCGGCAGATCATTCCGGGGCGGCCCGCGCGGCTCGAGCGCACCGTCGAGCGAGCGCAGCGGTATGCGCTTCGCGGCTATCGCGCGATCCTCGTACCCGACACCGAAGGCGACGACGCGCTCGCCGGCGATCTTGCGCACGATCTCGATCTCGACTGGAACGGCAAGCTCGTCTACCTCGGGCCGCTTTCGGAGCTCACGCCGAATGGCGCCGACGAGGACATCGACTACTTCTTCTCGATCTCGGGCGTCGAGCCGCATCGCACGATGCTCGCCGAACGCGTGCTCGCCGCGCTGCCCGCGCTTCGCGGCCGAAGCGTCGTCACGCTGGGCCGGCCGGGTGCCGCAACGAACGTCCGCACGATCGGCGACGCCACCGTCCACGATTACCTCGATCGCCGCGCGCAGGGCGAGATGCTGGCGCGCTCGCGCGTGATCGTGGGCCGCTCGGGATATACGACGCTGATGGAAGGCGCAGGCTTCGGCAAGCGTGCCCTTTTCGTTCCGACGCCCGGTCAGAGCGAGCAGGAGTACCTCGCGCAGTTCCACGGCGAGCGCGGTCGCGTCTACAGCACCGTGCAGTCGGCGCTCGACATTGCGCGCGATCTCGAGCGCGCCGAAGCGGCCACGGGATTGCCGCGTCTTCGCGTCGATACGGCGGTGCCGCGCTTCCTGTCGCTGCTCGAGTGAGCGGTTACGTCCGCCAGAGCAGCACGACGATCGGCAGGTTGCAAAGCCACATCGCGCCGGTCCACACGACGCGAAACGCGAGCATCAGCGTGAGGCCTTCCGCGTAGTCGATGCCGAAGGCGGTGTGCGCCGCGCTCATGCCGAGCACTTCGACGCTGCCGATCTGGCTGATCAGCCCGCCAGTCAGGAACACGACGGCCAGCGCGAATGCATACGTCGTCGCTGCCATCAGGAATCCGAACCGTTCGAGGCCCACGTGCTGGCCGACGATCATGAACGCGAGCGCGAGCGCGGTCAGGTAGCCGAGCGCGACGACGAGATTGACGCCGAGCACGTGCACGTGCGTGAGGCGTTTCAGCCCTGCCAAGAGATCGATCAGCGCGACGAGCGCCCGGTGCACGAGCGGCCGCCGAAAGCGCGTCGCGAGGCGTCGCGCCGACGGCTCGAAATGCAGCACGAACGACATCAGCGCGCAGAGTCCGACGACGGCGACGACGGCAGCGGGCCGCACCGCGGGCCAGCCGTGAATGCCGACGACCGCGAGCAGCAGGAGAACGACACCGATCTCGACGAGCAGCATGACGACGGTCGCCGCAGCCGTTTCGCCGAAGTGCGCCCGCCCGGTGCGCGCAAGCACCCAGTTCTGCGCGAAGAGGCCGAACGGCAGCGTGAGCGCGAGTTCGCCGACGGCGAACGCGAGCCCCAGCCGGCGCCAGTTGGCCTGCACACCGAGGTTGCCGAGCAGCAGGTGCAACTGCCACGCCTTGAGGCCGAGGTAGACGAGCGCGAGTCCGAGCGCCGCCGCGAGCACCGACAGCGGCAACGATTCGATCGCGCCGAGCGCGCGCCGCGGGTCACCGAGCCTGATGGCGAAAAAGAACAGCCCGCCCGCCAGCACCACGGGCGCCATCACGGCGGCGGCCTTGCCGATTCTCACGGAGCGAGCTTGCCGGCAAGTCCCGAATCGAGCGTCGCGATGTCGTCGAGCGCGTTGTCAAGATAGGGCACGACGGCTGCCGGCGTCGCCCACGCCGGCTGCACGTCGTCGCTCCAGCGATTGCGCCAGCCGGTGCCCGCCGGCGCGATCAACGAGCGCCGCGCGAGCCACGCCAGGCGCTCGCGTGCGAGGCGCATCGGCGACGCGTGCGTCAGCAGCGGATCGAGCGTGAGACCGGCCTGCCGCGCGGCGTTGCCGGCGTGGGCGAGCCAGCGCGCGAACGTCGGCGTCGTGAACACACGCGGGCCGACGGCAATGAAACGGCTCGCGAGATGGCTGCAGGTCACCGCCGACAGGCGGAGGATCTCGACGCGAAGCCGCGCGTCGAATTCGCGCCGGCACGCGGCGTCGATCGCGGGCAGCGCCTGCCCCACGCCGACGACGGCACGCACGCGTCCGCTGCACAGCGGATCGTACGAAAGCGCTACCGGCAGCACCGGCGGCGGCGTCGCGCAGCGCCGGTACACCTCCCACGCGCCGGCGCGCACGCAGCCGAAGCGCCCGCTTCGCGACGTCACGCCCTCGGGCGCGAGATAGACGACGCGGCCCGTCGAAATCAGCTCGACGAGCCGGCCGATCTGGCCCGAGATCGTCGCGCGGAAACCAGGAACGAGCGCGCGCAGCACGTCGGGGTGAAGCCTGCGGAGGCCCCAATGGGCAAGCCGGCGTGCCCCCAGGCGGGAAGGCTCGATCTCGTCGACGCGCGCCGGCAGCGCGCCGAGCACGTCCTCGAGCTCGCGTTGTCCGCGCGCGGCGAAGACGCGGCGCGGGTCGGCCGCGGCGAAGCCCGCATTGCGCAGTGCCGCCACGGTTTCACCGAGCGTGAATTCGCGGATACGCCGGATCGGCTGGACGCGCAGGATCCTGAAGAGGCCTTCTAGAGGAACATGGCCGAGCGCCCAGGTGATCGGCCGCGGCCACGTCGAGAGCAGATCGCCGACGAATCCGCGCCGGAACAGGTCCTCGCGCGCCGCGCAGAACGGCAGCGGATTCAGGATGCGCAACCCCCGGCGGCGACAGAGCGCAGCGGTGAGCACGGGCACGTCGCAGTCGCGCAGGTGGTTCGAGACCACGAGCGTCCCCGGCTCGATATGGAAGTCGGGCGGGATCAGCTCCGCGTTGCGCACGACCGCGCGCACGGCGAGGTCGAAGCAGCACGCGGTCAACCAGGTGAATGGCGGATGCGGATCGAGCTCGGCGTCGGACAGCCAGTTGAACGACATGGATCGGTCAAGCGGTCGGACCGTGCACGGCAATGGTTTTGTTCGTGGGGCGCGTGCGCGCCGGGCCTCCGTGTCCGAGCCCTCGCAAACGCAGCGCGGCTCTTTCTCCGGGACATGCGTGGGACCTTTTGCAGAGGCAAAAAATCCGTCGGAAGCCGATGCGGGCGCTCATGGCGGCGGCGCGGCGGTCGTCGCCCGGACGATCAGCTGCGTCTGCAACCGGGTATGCCGCGCCGCGGATGGGGGCCCTGGCGCGTCGGTTGGCGAAGCGAGCAGCAAATCGACCGCCACGCGTCCGGCGAGCTCGGTCGGCATCGCGACCGTCGTGAGCGGCGGCGCGCACATCGCCGCGTACAGCACGTCGTCGCACCCGACGACGCTCACGTCGTCCGGGACGCGAATGCCGCGCGCGGCAAGGCGGCTCAGCACGCCGAGCGCCATCAGGTCGTTGAATGCGACGATCGCCGACGCGTTTCCGGCCAGCGCGAGATCGGCGGCCTGGATGCCGCCTTCGAACTTCGGCTCGAACGGCCCGTACTCGAGCAGTTCGACGCGATGCGCGCGCGCGGCGGTGCGCAGGCCGCGGCTGCGCTCGTGGTTCGACCAAGCGCTGCGTGGGCCGCCGAGGTAGGCGCAGCGGCGATGGCCAAGCGCGAGCAGATGATCGATCACCTCGCGCATTCCGTGCGCGGCGTCCATCAGCACCGCGCGCACGTCCGGCAGCCGGCGATTGATCAGCACCAGCGGCACCGCCTGCGCGAGCTGCGCGATCTGCGCGTTCGTCGAGAACGGCGCGCAGACGATGACGCCGTCGACCTGCTTCGCCATCGTGTGCACGAGGTTCTGCTCGGCGGCCGGGTCCTCGCCGCTGTCGGCGAGCAGCAGCGCGTAGCCTGCCTGATGCGCGCGCGCCTGCACGCCGCGCACGACGCTCGGATAGAACGGATTCTCGAGGTCGGGCACGACGATGCCGAGATTGCCCGTCTTGCCGGTGATCAGGCTTCGCGCGGCGCGATTCGGATGGTAGTCGAGCGCCTTCGCCGCCTTGACGATCCGCTCGCGCGTCGACTCGCGTACGAGCTGCGGTGTCGAAAGCGCGCGCGAAACGGTGGCAACCGAAACGCGTGCGCGCCGCGCCACATCGTGAATCGTCGCCATGCGTCCGTTGTAAGTTTTTCAACGCGGAAATCGATGGTAACAGCAACACGCTCGCGCGCCGCGCCGGGCGCCGTTGACATCGTGCAGGACGCAAGCCTAGACTGCCGCGACTGAAAAGGTTTTCATTAGCGCGCTTGCCGCGACCTTTTCGGTGGCGAACCGGCTCTCCAACGCCCGCAGCATCACCGGCATTGCAGCCGCGATTTCCATCAACGCATGCCTTCGAAGGCCAGGCCGTCGGGGTGCATCTCAATGCGAAAACGTTCCGTGTTCCGCGCCGCTCGGCACGCGACGACGCTCTTCGCCGAAGGAACCGTCAATGCCAGGTCACGAAAGAACCACCGTGTCGCGCTGCGCGGCTGCGCTGTTCGCGCTCGCTGGCGCCGGTATCGTCAATGCCGCAGGCATCAATCCCTGCGATCCGCGAAGCTACGGCGCCGCCGGTGACGGCGTCACCGACGACACGCAGGCGATCCAGACCGCGATCGACGCCTGCGCCGCGCAAGGGGGTGGCACCGTGCCGCTCGATCACGGCACGTTCGTCACCGGACCGTTCACGCTGCGCGACCACATCTTCCTGCGCGTCGCGAAGGACGCGACGATCCTCGGCACGACCGACCAGACGCGCTACGTGCCGGCGTACATCGGTGCGCGCTATCGCCCGGGCGAGGCGCTGATCTCGTCGTCGAACGCGACCGATGTCGGTATCTTCGGCGGCGGCACGATCGACGGCCAGGGCGACGTCGTGTCGGCGAGCGGCCAGAGCTGGTATTCGGCGGCCGGGATCGCGACGTTCCCCTATGCGAGCTTTCCGTTCGCGCCGTCGAGCAACGGGCTGCCGCGTCCGTGGCTCATCGAGTTCTGGATGACCGATCACGTCGTCGTGCAGGGCGTGCAGCTCGCACGTTCGCCGATGTGGACGCTCGTGCCGCGTTATGCGAACGACGTGACGATCGCCGGCATCGGCGATTTCGCGCCGTCGACGTCGAAGAACACCGACGCCGTCGACGTCGTATCGACGCAGAACGTCACCGTGTCGAACGTCGACTTCGCGTCGGGCGACGACGACGTCGCGCTCAAGTCGGGGCTGCCTGCGCAGTACCAGGATCCCGAGCAGCCGCTGCTGCCGGCGGTGGCCACCGCGAACGTGACCGTCGCCAACGCGAATTTCACGTCGGGGCACGGGATGTCGATCGGCAGCGAAGCGATCAACGGCGTCCACGACGTCGACATCGAGAACGTCGCGCTCGCCAACACGTCGAACGGCTTTCGCATCAAGACCGGACGCGACCGCGGCAGCGAGATCCGCGACATCCACGCGACGCATCTCACGATGACGAACGTCGACCAGCCGATCGTCGTCAATTCGTACTACCCGGCGAGCAGCCCTCCGAAGTGCGGCACCGACACGCAGCCGCAACCGGTCACGGCGACGACGCCGTACATCAGCAACATCACGTTGACCGACGCCGTCGCGGTCGGCGCCACCAAGCTGAGCTTCATCTCGGGACTCGCCGAGTCGCCGGCGCTCGACATCGACCTCACGAACGTGAACATCGGCCAGGCGTCGAGCAAGGTCCCGCCGATGGATCTTCGCTTCATGACGGGCGCGTTCTCGAACGTGACGGTGAGCCCGACCTCGAGCGGCACGAACTTCGGCTGTGACGAAGACGTGCAGGTGACCGGCGAAAGCCTGCCGTGACTCCCGGCTCGTCGCTTCCTCCCTTCGCAACTTTCCGGACGGCAAACTCATGAAGATCGTCATGCACGAAGCGCTTTCCACCGCCGTGCGCTCGCTCGCGCTCGCCGCGCTCGCGGTCGCGGCGACGTCCGCGCACGCGGCCCTCATCCTCGTGTCGAAAGGCGTGATCGACACCGGCACCGACGCGACCGGCGTGTTCGGCGCGCCGGCGGATCTCGCCGGCAAGGCCTACAAGTTCACGATCACGTACGACGATTTCTCGGGCGCCTATCACTCGTCAAGTGCCACGTTCGAGAAGGAAGCGGGACCCGTCACCGGCGCCGTCGGCGTCGTCGTCGACGGCCATCCGTTCGCCGCGAACGTGACGCGATCGTTCGGCGCGATGCTGTACGTCAACGACAACGGCGCGTTCAGCGAGCTGACCGGCTTCCAGAGCGGCAACGACGCGACGGGTCAGAACGTCTACGTGGCGCACGATTTGTCGAGCACTGCGGGCACCGTCGCCGGACCCGCGTTCGCGATGGCCTCCTACACGGCGCAGGCGGGCGACGTTTCGCAGGTCACGTTCCGCACGAGCGGAGCCGAGGGCGGTGCGTCGTTCACGGCGACGCCATCCGGCTCGTGGCTCGTCCATCCGCCCGCGGAACTCGTCGCGACGCTGACGGGCTACGTGTCGGGGGCGGGATTGCAGGGCGGCATCGCCACGAGCCTTACGGCGAAACTGAACGCGGCGCAATCCGACCTCCGCGCCGGCAGCGTCGCCAGCGCCGTGCAGGACCTCACCGATCTGATCGCCGAGACGCGCGCGCAAAGCGGCAAGCACATTCCGACGACGCAAGCGAGTTCGATCATCAGCCAGGCGCAGTCGACGATCGATACGATCGGCATCCTCTACGGGTAGGAAGCGACGCCGCGCTCGCTGCCCCTTCAGGCGGCGAAGCATGGCGCGGTGAAAAAGGTCATGAAGGCGCGCGAAAGCGCGCCTTTCCGCTCACCAGAACTCGAACGACGCCTGCAGCACCGGCGCGAAGCTGCGCCGATGCGCGGGACACGGACCGTGCAGGTCGAGCGCCGCCAGATGCTCCGGCGTGCCGTAGCCCTTGTGACGTGCGAATCCGTACACCGGGTACTCGCGGTCGAGCTCGACGAGCATCGCGTCGCGCGTCGTCTTGGCGATGATCGACGCGGCAGAGATCGCCGGCACGTCGCGGTCGCCCTTGACGATCGCATACGCGGGACAGCCGAGCTCGGGGCAGTGGTCGCCGTCGATCAGCGCCTCGATCGGCTGCACCGACAGCGCTGCGACGGCACGCCGCATTGCGAGCAGCGTCGCGCGCAGGATGTTGAGCGCATCGATTTCGCCGACGTCGCTCGCCGCGAACGCCCACGCGATCGACTTCGTGCGGATTTCGGCCGCGACGCGGTCGCGCGCTTCGGGCGTCATCATCTTCGAATCGCGCAATCCGCGGATCTTGCGTTTCGGGTCGAGGATCACGGCGGCCGCGACGACCGGACCCGCGAGAGGTCCGCGTCCCGCTTCGTCGATGCCTGCGATCAGCATGTCGAATGCCTCGCGCGTTCAGTCGCGCCGGGCCGCCCCAAGCGACTGATCCGCTCCCCGGGGAGCAGCGATCGCAGCGAGCGTGGGGGGACCTTTCAGCGCGCGGTCGAGCTCGCCCAGCACCGCGTCGGCGGCGATCGCACCGGTGTCGACAGCCAGCCGTTCGCTCATGCGACCGAACAGCGTCTCGATGCGCCTGCGCGTCACGGTATCGTCGAAGAGATTCAATGCAGCCTGCGCAAGATTGCCCGCAGTCGCGTCATCCTGCAAGAGCTCGGGTACGACGAAGCGGCCGGCAAGCACGTTCGGCAGCCCGACCCACGGCACGAGGAGCTTGCGGCGCACGATGCTCGCCGTCATCGCGCTCACACGATAGAAGATCACGTGCGGACAGCGCGCGAGCGCCGCCTCGAGCGTCGCCGTCCCCGATGCAACGAGCGCGACGTCGGCGGCGCGCAGTGCATCGCCGGCGTGACCGTAGAGCACCGTCAGCGGCAGCGCGTCGTGGCCGCCGCGATGCTGCGCTTCGAGAAACGCGTCGCGTGTCGTGCGCGACACGAGCGGCACGATGAAGCGCGCATCGGGACGCGCGTCGACGATGCGCGCCGCGGCCTCGAGCACGAGGCCCGCGTGCATCTCGATTTCCGAGAGCCGGCTGCCCGGCAGCAATGCGAAGAGCGGCGCCGCCGTGCGCAGCTTGAGCGTCTCGCGCGCCGCGCGCCGGGTTCCGGGATGCGCAGCGTCCTGCGCCAGCGGATGGCCGACATACGTGACGGCAATGCCCGCCTTTTCGTAGAGCGGCGGCTCGAACGGAAAGAGCGCGAGCATCCGGTCCACCGAGCGACCGATCGTCTGCAGGCGCTCGCGGCGCCACGCCCAGACGGACGGGCTCACGAAGTGCACGGTCCGCACGCGCCTGCGCTTGAGCCGGCGCTCGAGGCCGAGATTGAAGTCGGGCGCATCGACACCGACGAACACCGGCACGCGTTCGCGCACGAAGCGGCGGGCGATCTCGCGACGAAGCGCGAAAAGCGCGGGCAGGTGCGCGATCACTTCCGAAAAGCCGCGCACCGCGAGCTGCTCGAGCGGCGCCAGCACGTCGCAGCCCGCCGCATGCATCTTCGGTCCCGCGATGCCGGCGAAACGAACGGCGGGATTGCGCTCGCGCACCGCGTGGATCAGCGTCGCGGCCAGCGCATCGCCCGACGCCTCGCCCGCGACGATGCCGATCGTGACCGACATCAGCGAACGATGCCGCGCCGGCTGTCGGACAGGAACGTGACGAGCGGCGCGACGAGTGGTTGCGTCTGCGCCTCGTGCGCGAGCGCCTCGCGAGCGCCTTCGAGCGACAGTCCCGCGCGATAGAGCGTGCGGTACGCGCGCCGCACGGCGGCAATGTCGTCGGCGGAAAAGCCTCGGCGGCGCAGTCCCTCGTTGTTCGTTCCCGCCGGCTTCGCCGGATAGCCCTGCACGGTCACGTACGGCGGCACGTCCTGCAGCACGATGGCACCTGCGGCCAGCATCGCATGCGCGCCGATCCTGCAGAACTGATGCACGCCCGCGTAGGCGCCCAGCACCGCGAAGTCGCCGATCGTCACGTGACCGGCGATCTGCGCGTTGTTCGAGAACGTCGTATGGTTGCCGACGACGCAGTCGTGCGCGACGTGCGTGTACGCGAGGAACAGGTTGCCGTCGCCGATCGTCGTCGTCCCGCGATCCTGCGCGGTGCCTGCATGGATCGACACGAACTCGCGGACGACGTTGTCGTCGCCGATCGTCGTGGACGTCGGCTCGCCGCCGTACTTGCGATCCTGCGGAATGTCGCCGACCGACGCGAACTGGAAGATGCGGTTGCGCGCGCCGAGCGTCGTGCGCCCGATGACGATCGCGTGCGGTCCGATCCGCGTGCCCGCTCCGATCGTGACGTCGTGGCCGACGATCGAGTAGGCGCCGATCTCGACGTCGCCGCCGATCCGCGCGCCGGCGTCGACGAGCGCGGTGGGATGGATGTGCGACACGTCAGGCTCCGCCCATGCTCACGTGAGGATCGCGGCCTCGTCAGTCCCGCAGGGCCGCCCCAAGGGACTGATGCGCCCCCTCCGGGGGCAGCGAGCGAAGCGAGCGTGGGGGGCGTTCATCAGTCCCGCAGGGCCGTCCCAAGGGACTGATGCGCCCCCTCCGGGGGCAGCGAGCGAAGCGAGCGAAGGGGGGTCATCAAACGGGCAGCGGCGGAGTCGGAGGCACGTCGCGGATCGCGGCGAGGAGCTTCGCCTCGCAGACGAGCTCGTCGCCGACCATCGCCTTCGTCCGGAAGCGGCCGATGCCGCGCACCGCGCGTTCGAGGTGCGCCTCGAGCAGCAGCGTGTCGCCCGGCACGACCTGGCGCTTGAAGCGAGCCTCGTCGATGCCGGCGAAGAGCACCAGTTGCGTGCCGTCACGGCGCGCGACGTCGGACAGCATCGTCAGAAGGCCGGCGACCTGCGCCATCGCCTCGATCACCAGCACGCCGGGCATCACCGGATACGCGGGGAAATGGCCCTCGAAGAACGGCTCGTTGATCGTGACGTTCTTGACGGCGCGCACGAAGTTGCCGGATTCCCAGTCGAGCACGCGGTCGACGAGCAGCATCGGATAGCGATGCGGCAGGAGCCGCCGGATGATGCCGATGTCGAGTTCAGACATTTCCCCTCCCCATGCCCGGTCGTTCGCTCCCCTCACCCGCCTCGCCTGCGCTCGGCTCCCTCTCCCCGCTTGCGGGGAGACGGTTGGGGTGAGGGGGCACCCCAACGTCCTTTCATGACTTCTTGTCGTTGTCGCGGCCAGCGAGCGCGCGCTCGAGTTGCGCGACGCGATCGGCGAGCTCGCGCAGCCGGCGCGTCTGCGACGCGACCCGTTTCCACTCGCGGTGCGGCAGCGCCGGAAACGCGCCAGTGTATATCCCCGGTTCGCGGATCGAATCGTAGACCTGCGTCGCGGCCGAAATCACCGTGTGGTCGACGATTTCGAGATGTCCCGAGATCATCGCGGCGCCGCCGATCCGGCAATGGGCGCCGATCCGCGTCGAGCCGGCAATGCCGACGCAGCCGGCGATCGCGGTGTGCGCACCGATCACGCAGTTGTGGCCGATCTGGATCTGGTTGTCGAGCTTCACGTCGTCGCCGATCACCGTGTCGTCGATCGCGCCGCGGTCGATCGTCGTGTTCGCGCCGATCTCGACGTCGTTGCCGACGACGACGCGCCCGATCTGCGGGATCTTGCGCCAGCGTCCATCCTCGAACGCGAGGCCGAAGCCGTCGGCACCGATCACCGCACCGCTGTGGATGAGCGTGCGCAGGCCGACGACACAGCGCGGATAGATCGTCACGCGAGGATCGAGCACGGCATCGTCGCCGATCTGCGCGTTCGCGCCGATCACGCAATGGGCGCCGACGACCGCACGCTCGCCGATCGAAGCGTTTGCGCCGATCACGGCATAGGCACCGACACTCGCCGTCGGCGCGACGCGCGTCCCCGCCTCGACCCGCGCCGTCCCGTCGATGCCGGGCGTTGGCGCGACGGGCGGATGCAGGATCGCCGCGACGCGCGCATAGACCGCGTACGGATTGGGGGAAACGAGTTTCGGCAGCGGCGTCGCCTTCGCCGCGTCCGGATCGACGATCACCGCCGCGGCGCGCGTTGCGGCGAGTTGCGCGCGGTACTTCGGATTGGCGAGAAACGCGATGTCGCTCGACGTCGCCTTCTCGAGCGTCGCGACGCGCCTGACGACCAGGGTGCCGTCGCCTTCGAGCGTCGCGCCGGTGAGCCGCGCGAGGTCGGACAGCGATTGGCCGGCGGACTCGCGCAAGGACGCCATTCCGCCGGCTTTCGCGATCGACGCTACTTGTCGGCGAGCGCCTTGATCACCCGGTCGGTGATGTCGATGCGCTGGCTCGCATAGACGACCGGGTCCTGCAGGATCAGGTCGTATTTCTCATCGGCGGCGATCTGCTGGATGACCTTGTTCGCGCGCTCCTGGATGCCCGCCAGCTCCTCGTTGCGGCGCAGGTTCAGGTCCTCGCGGAATTCGCGCTGCATGCGCGTCAGGTCGCGCGACTGGTTCGCGAGGTCGCGCTCCTTGTTGCGCCGGTCGGAGTCGCTCATCGTCGCGCCGTCGCGGTCGAGCGTCGCCTGCAGGTCGCGCACCTGCTTCGCGAGCTTCTGGATCTCGGCGTCGCGAGACGCGAATTCCTTCTCGATCTTCGCCTGCGCGCGCTTGGCCGGCGCCGCCTCGCGGAACAGCCGCTCGGTGTTGACGAAACCGATCTTGTAGTCGGCGGCGAAGCTCGCGCCGGCAACGACGGCGAGCGCGAGCGCCGCGAGGACGCGGACGACGACGCCCGGCAGGCGCGTCGACGCGCGGTGGCGAGTACGAAGGGCCACGGATGTCCTGTCGACGAACGAAATGGCGTGCATTCTAGAACGCCGCGCCGGCCTGGAACTGGAATCTTTGCTGGCGGTCGCCCTCGCGCGAGTTGAGCGGCACCGCGTAGCTGAACTTGAGCGGGCCGATCGGCGAGCTCCAGGCGACGCCCACGCCGGTCGAATAGCGGAACGACTCGAACTGCGACTGCGCTCCGTTCGCGTAGATCTGGCCGGCATCGATGAACACGCTGCCGCGCACCGCCTTGTCGCCCTTGATGATCGGATAGAACGCCTCGAGGTTGCCGACGATCTTGCGCCGGCCGCCGAGCGCGTTGCCGAACTGGTCCTGCGGGCCGAGCGAGGCCGTGTCGTAGCCGCGCACCGAGTTGACGCCGCCCGCGAAGAACGCCTTGAAGAACGGCAGCGGCTTGCCCGACAGGCCGCCGCCATAGCCCAAATCGGCGCGCGCCATCAGCACGAGGTCGCCATAGACGGGCCAGTAGACCGAATGCGTGTACTGGACCTTGTAGTACGCGAGGTCGCCGAACGGCAGCCCGGTTTCGACGAGCACCGTCTGCAGCTTGCCCTTCGTCGGATACAGCACGTCGTCGCGCGTGTCGCGCGACCATCCTGCGGTCAGGATGTAGGCGTTCGACGCGAAACCGAAATTGTTGACGAACTGCTGGTAGACCGGCGGGCTGTTGTCGAACAGCGTGATGTGCGTGTGCTCGAAGCGGCCGCCGAAATTGATCGTGTCGGTCTCGGTGATCGGCACGCCGAACCCGACCGCCGCGCCGAGCGTGTCCGACGCGTACTGCGAGATCGCAAGCCCGGTCGGATCGAGGCTCTTGTCGTAGGCCTCGAGCGTGCGCGACACGCCGTCCACCGTGTAATACGGCTGATTGAAGACCATCGAGTACACGCGGTTGAACCGGCCGGTGTTGACACCGAGCGACAGCGCGTTGCCGGTGCCGAAGATGTTCTCCTGCGAGACCGACGCATTCAGCACGATGCCTTCGTCGCTCGAATAGCCGACGCCGGCGAGCAGGTTGCCGGTGGACTTCTCGGTGACCGACACCTCGACGTCGACCTGATCGGCGCTGCCCGGCACCGGCGGCGTCTCGACGGTCACGTTGTCGAAGTAGTTGAGCCGGCGTACGCGCACCTTCGACCGCTCGATGCGCGGACCGTCGTACCACGCGTCCTCGAGCTGACGGAACTCGCGGCGGATCACCTCGTCCTTGGTCTTCGAATTGCCGGTGACGTTGATCCTGCGCACGTACGCGCGCCGGCCCGGATCGACGTAGAACGTGAACGACGCCTTCGCATCCTTGCGGTCGAGCTCGGGTACCGCGTTGACGTTCGCGAACGCATAGCCGTCGGCGCTGAGGCGGTCGCTGATGTCCTTCGCCGATGCCTGCAGCTTCGCGCGCGAGAACACGTCGCCCGGCTTCAACTGCACGAGCGGCTCGAGCTGGCTCGCCGGCACGACGAGGTCGCCCGCGATCCGCACCTCGCCGACGGTGAAGCGTGGGCCCTCGGTGATGTTCAGCGTGATGTAGATGTCTTCCTTGTCGGGCGTGATCGACACCTGCGTCGAGTCGACGTTGAACTCGAGGTAGCCGCGGTTCTGATAGAAGCTGCGGAGCGCCTCGAGGTCGGCCGAGAGCTTCTGCTTCGAGTACTGGTCGTTCTTCGTGTACCAGGTGAACCAGCCCGGCGTCGTCAGCGTCATCTCGTTCAGCAATTGCTTCTCGGTGAACGCCTTCGCGCCGACGATGTTGATGCGCGCGATCTTCGAAGACTCGCCTTCGTCGATCGTGAAGTTGATCGCGACGCGGTTGCGCTCCTGCGGCGTCACCGTCGTCTGGATGTTCGCCGCGTACTTTCCGCGCGTGATGTACTGCCGCTTCAGCTCCTGCTCGGCGCGCTCCAGCGCCGAGCGGTCGAAGATGCGCGCCTCGGCGATGCCGATGTCCTTCAGCGCCTTCTTGATCGTGTCGGTGTCGAACTCCTTGTTGCCGGAGAACGAGAGCGAGCTGATCGTCGGGCGTTCCTGCACCGAGACGATCAGCACGTCGCCCTGCGCTTCGAGCCGCACGTCGCGAAAGAAGCCGGTCGCATAAAGCGCCTTCACCGCGTCGGAGATCTTCTCGTCGGTGACGCGATCGCCGACCTTGATCGGCAGGTAGCTGAAGATCGTGCCGGGCTCGGTGCGCTGGACACCTTCGACGCGAATGTCCTTCACGACGAACGGCTCGACGGCCCACGCGGCCAACGACAGCGCCGATGCGACGAGACCTGCGACGAGTGCCGATGCGCCTGCGCGCGCGCGTTTCATCCGTGTGCGTTCAGAACAGGCGGGAAACGTCATTGAAAAGTGCCAAGGCCATCAGAACGGCGAGCATCGCCATGCCGATGCGCTGACCGACCTCGATTGCACGGTCGGAAACGGGACTGCCTTTGATAAGTTCGGCGAGATAATACAGTAAATGACCTCCGTCCAGTAAAGGCACGGGCAACAGATTCAGCACACCGAGGCTGATGCTGATCAGCGCGAGATAGCTCACGAACACGAGCGGACCCGCCTGCGCCGATTGGCCCGCGATGTCGGCCATCGTCAGCGGTCCGCTGATGTTGCGAAGCGATGCATCGCCGGTGACGATGCGCCCGAGCATGCGCACGGTGAACGCCGAAAGCTCCCACGTCTTCACCGCACCCTGCACGAGCGCCTCGCCGACGCCGTAACGGACGACGACCGCGTTGCGCTGCGCGGCCTGCGCATCGACGCGAAGCCGCACGCCGGCCTGTCCGACGCGACGCCCGTTCTCGTCGACGGCTTCGATCGCGACCGGCACGTCGAGCGTCGTGCCGTTGCGATCGACCCGATAGACGAGCGTGTCGCCCGGATGCGCGTTCGTGAGCGCGGCGACGTCCGACGGCGAACTCATCGGCTGACCATTGATCGCGACGATGCGATCGCCGGCGTGCAAGCCGGCGCGCTCGGCGGGCCGGCCCTGCAGCACCTGGTCGACGATCGGCGGTCCCAGGTCGGCGCGCAACCCCAGCGTCGCCAGCGGGTTGCCTTCCCAATCGGACGTCGTCATGCCGGCGAGCGACACCTCGCGCGTCACCGGCGTCGTCTCGCTGTCGCGGACGAGCGATAGCGTCACGTCGCCGTGACCCTGCGCGCGCACGACGCGCCAGCGCAATTCCTGGAAGCTGCCGACCGGTTCGCCGTCGACGGCAACGACGACATCCCCGCCGCGCACGTCGGCGGCGGCGGCCGCGCTTGCCGGCGGCGGATCGGCGAGAAGCGCACGCTGACCGGGAATGCCCGCGACGTAGGTGCCCGCGAAGAGCAGTACCGCGAGAAACAGGTTCGCAAGCGGCCCCGCGACGACGATCGCGATGCGGCGCCATACCGATTGACGATTGAACGCGCGTGGCAGGTCGTCGAACGCGACCGGTGCCTCGCGCTCGTCGGCCATCTTCACGTAGCCGCCGAGCGGAATCGACGACAACGCCCATTCGGTGCGGTCGCGGCCGAAGCGGCGCGACCAGATCATGCGGCCGAAGCCGATCGAAAAACGCAGCACCTTGACGCCGGCGAGACGCGCGACCAGGTAGTGCCCAAGCTCGTGGAACACGACGAGCACGCCGAGCGTGATCGCGAAGGCGACGATTTTGTAGAGTGCAGCAGTCATCGGGGATCGGGACTCGGGGATCGGGGCTCGGACATCCTCGAGCGATCCCCGACGTTCAACCAATCGCGCGCGATCTCGCGCGCCTCGGCGTCGACCGCGAGCGCATCATCGAGCGTCGCGATCGGCGCGCGTGCGCGGCGCGCAAGCGTTGCCTCGCATGCGCGCGGTATGTCGCAAAAACGCGCGCGCCCGTTCAGGAACGCATCGACGGCGACTTCGTTCGCCGCGTTGAGCGCGATCGGTGCCGCCGCATCGGCGGCCAGCGCTTCGTACGCAAGGCCGATGCAGGGAAAGCGGCTGCGATCGGGCGGCTCGAACGTGAGCGCCGACAGCCGCGCGACGTCGAGCGGCGTCGCGCCGCTCGTCACGCGCTCCGGCACGCCGAGCGCCTGCGCGATCGGCGTACGCATGTCGGGATTCGACAGTTGCGCGAGCATCGAGCCGTCGACGTATTCGACGAGCGAATGGACGATGCTCTGCCGGTGCACGACGATCTCGATCTGCGACGGCGCGACGCCGAACAGCCAGCGCGCCTCGATGACCTCGAGGCCCTTGTTCATCATCGTCGCGGAATCCACGGAGATCTTGCGCCCCATCGACCAGTTCGGATGCTTGCACGCCTGCGCCGGCGTCACCATCTCGAAATCGACCTCGGGATGCGGATGGAACGGACCGCCCGACGCGGTGAGCACGATGCGCCGCACGCCGCTCGCCTCCGGATTTCGCGCGTAGGCCTGCGGCAGGCACTGGAAGACCGCGTTGTGCTCGCTGTCGATCGGCAACAGCGTCGCGCCGCTTGCGTCGACCGCGTCCATGAACAGCGCACCGCCGATCACGAGCGCTTCCTTGTTGGCAAGCAGGATGCGCTTGCCGGCGCGCGCCGCGGCGAGCGTCGCCGGCAAGCCGACGGCGCCGACGATCGCCGCGAGCACCGTGTCGACGTCGGGCAGCGTCGCGACTTCGACGAGTCCTTCGCCGCCGGCGACGACGCGGGTCGGAATCGCTTCGGCGGCGAGCGCGCGCGCGAGCGCCCGCGCAGCCTCCTTGTCGGCGAGCGCCGCGACCGGCGGACGGAAGCGCCGGCAAAGCGCGAGCATTTTCGGATGGTTGCGATGCGCAGCCAACGCGCCGACCGTGAAGCGCTCGGGATGGCGCGCGACGACGTCGAGCGTCGAGTCGCCGATCGAGCCGGTCGCACCGAGGAGCGTCAGCACGCGGCGCATCACGGTGCTCCGAGCCACATCGTCGCGGCGAGCGCGGCCGGCGGCATCGCGGCGAGCAGCGCATCGATGCGATCGAGAACGCCGCCGTGTCCCGGCAAAAGCGTGCCGCTGTCCTTGACGCCGGCGCTGCGTTTCAGCAGCGACTCGTGCAGGTCGCCGACGATCGACAGCGCAGCGAGCACGATCGCGAAGGTGACGAACAGGCCCACGGCTGCGGCGCCCCCAACGGCTGCGTGCGGAAAGGGCATGCCGAGAAGCAGCGCATAGACAGCCACCGCAACGATCGCGCCGAACGCGCCCTCCCAGGTCTTGCCGGGGCTGATCAGCGGCGCGAGCTTGTGGCGTCCGAAGCGGCGGCCGGTGAAATACGCAGCAGTGTCGGCGATCCAGACGATCGCCATCGCCGCAAGCGCAAACCACGGCGAGTATGCGCGACACACGACGATCGCGACGAACGCGCCTTCGAGCACGACGAACGCCGACGCCGCACGCGCAAGCCGCGACGCCGGCAGCCGGTTGCGCAGCACCGACGGCACGCCGACGACGATCCAGAACAGCGTCGCGATGCCGCAGGCAACCAGCGCGACGGTTTCATAGCCAAGCACAGTGCCGATCCACAGCAGCGCGGCGCCAGCGGCAAGCGTCAGCAGCGAGAAGCCCGCGCGCGCAGCATGCACGAGGCCGATGAGCTTCGCCCATTCGTCGCCGGCCGCGAGCACGATCAGCAGCACGACGAGGCCGAACGCGGGCGCGGGCAGCGCGAAAAGCGC
>DATNGN010000016.1:0-4975 GCA_035605875.1 Casimicrobiaceae bacterium | reverse complement strand
CGAGCGACCATTCGACGTACGCCGTAACGCCAAGCTCGCGCGTCGTGGCGCCTTCATTCGTGAGCGTCAGGCTCGACAGCTTCACGGGCGCATCGGCGATGACGAACTGCGTGAGCTCGCTGCGGATTTCTTCGGCGGCCTGCTCGAATTTCACATAGCCCTGTCCAAAGCGCGCGACATAGCTGGCGTCGTCGATGCGCACCGGCAGCGCCGTCGGCGTCCACAAAGCGCCCGTTGCCAGGTCCTGGACGTAGAACACCTCCGCCGGCTGCGCCGACACCGGATCGTTCGACCAGGGCGTCAACTGGTTCTCGCGGCTGTTCTGCGACCACGTAAATCCCGCGCCCGACTCGGAGGCCTGGAAGCCGAACGCCTCGTTCGCCACGACGTTGATCCAGGGCAGCGGCGTTTGCTGTCCCTTGCCGAGCGCGATCACGTATTCGCGGCCATCCGCGGTGAACCCGCCGAGCCCGTTGAAAAAACGCAGCCGCGGCAACGGTATGTGCCGGCCCGTCGGTTGCGGCAACGCGAGCGCCGGCTCGCGCTGCGCGGTTACCGGACGACGCACGCGCAGCAGTTGCTCGACGAGGTTCCCCTGCGCGCTGGCGACGACGGCGCGCGCTGCCGTGTGCAGCAGCACCCTCTCCTCCGAGGCAAGTCCGTCGCCGCGCACGACGAACACTTCGCCGCGTCCGATGCCGCGATCGTGGCTCGCGCGCGACTGCGCGTCCCGGACCAGTGTCTGCAGGTGCTCCTGTACGCCGGGCGCGTACGTGACGGCCTGGTCGTTCAGCAGCACGAGATCGACCGCCAGCCCCTTCAGGTTCCAGTATTCGTGGGCCGTCAATAGCTGGCGCAGCAGTCCGCGATCATCGACGTCGTCGATCCGCGCGAGGATGATCGGCCGGTCGCCGGAAATGCCGAGCCGCCACAGGCCCGAGATCGGCAGCGAGTTCGATTGCAGCGTTCGTTGCGATGGCCGCAGCGCGGCGTCGTGATAGAGCAGGCTGTTCGCGAGCTGCTGGTAAAGATGCGCCTCGCCGTGATCGATGCCGAGATAGTGCAACTGCACCTGCGCGTGGGTCCAGGCGAGCGACGACGCGCGCTCGAATGCCGCCGCATCGTGGTATTTGTCGGCGAGGCCGAGAATCTCCTCGCGCGTCACGGCGACCATCGTCGAAAACGCGACGTGCATGGTCTCGCCGGCGGCCACGCGTACCCGCACGCGAAGGCTCGCGGCCGGGTCGAGCACGGCGCCCGCGGAATTGGTGAGCGGGCGCGCTTCGCTGATCGCGATCGGCGCGTGCACGGTGCGTCCACGGCCCATGAACCGCGCGCGATCGGTTTCGAACTCGATGCCCGCCGCGCGGTCCACGGCGACGACGTGCGCCGCGTAGAGCGTGCGATCGCCCGCGGCGCGCGGTCGCCGCGCGAAGACGAGCCCCGCCACTTGCGGCACGAATTCGCTGTGGACGAAGAGATTCGAGAACGCGGGATGCGCGGCGTCGGCCGCCGCCGGCGTCAAGGTGATCTCCGCGTACGACGTCACCTCGATCTCGCTCGCCCGCGCGCCGAGATTGCGCAGCGTCAGCCGACGCATTTCGACATCGTCCTCGGCGGAGACGATCACCTCGAGCGTCGTCTCGATGGCGCCGTCCTGGCGGACGATGCGTACGCGGTCCTCGTTGAAGGCGACGTCGTAGCGCGTGGGCTCGCTGCCGATCGGCTGGAATCCCGCGGACCAGACGCGCCCGTCGTGCGTATCGCGCAGATAGATGAACGTGCCGCGATCGTCGCAGGTTGGATCCTCGCGCCAGCGTGTCACGCCGACATCGCGCCATTGGCTGTATCCCGACCCTGCTGCCGTCATCATGACCGCGTAGCGTCCGTTCGACAGCAATTGCGTCGACGGCTGCGGCAGGTGCGGCGAATGGACGCGCTCCTCGAATGCCGTGCGGCCGTCCTCGACGAGCGCCGCCTTCTGATCGGCGCGCGGCAGCGTGGCCGATGCTTCGCGATGCCGCGTTTCCTGCAGCAGGATTTCCGAGGCGCGAATGATCGGCTCGCGATGGAAGTACCGCCGCATCGTGCCGTCGAGCAGAACGTTCGCGAGCGCCACGAGCGTCATGCCCTGGTGATGCGCCATGTACGCGCGTACCAATGCGACCGGTCCCGTCTCGGGAACGCGCTCGCGGGTGAAATCGAGCGCTTCGTAGAAGCCGAACCGCCCGCGCGCACCGAGCGCTTCCAGCGCGTCGAAATTGGCCGCCGCGGCGCGCGGCGCATACATCGACGCGAGTCCGGTCGCATACGGTGCGATGACGAGATCCTCGCCGAGGCCGCGCTTCAATCCGAGCTCCGGCACCCCGAACGTCGAGTACTGGAACGTGAGCTGCAGGTCGCGCTCGTGGAATGCGGATTCCGAAATGCCCCACGGCACGCCGAGTCGGCGCCCATACGCGATCTGGCGCAGGACGACCATCCGGCAGGTGTGATCGAGCAGGCTTCCGTACGGCGTGTCCATCAGGAGCGATGGCATCAGGTACTCGAACATCGATCCCGACCACGACACGAGCACCGTTCTGCCGCCGACGGCGATCAGCGTGCGTCCCAGCCTGAACCAGTGCGAAGGCGGCACGTCGTGCTTCGCGATCGCGATGAAGCTCGCAAGGCGCGCCTCCGAAGCAAGGAGGTCGTAATACGACGGGTCGAGCCGGGCGTTGTCGATCTGATAGCCGATGGAGAACAGCTTGCGCGCCGGATCGTAGAGGAAGCCGAAGTCCATCGCGTCGAAGAATGCATGCGCTTCCCGCGCGATGCGGCGCAGCCGCTCGGCGATCGCCGTGGCGTTGTCGGACACCCGACGAAGCACATCGTGGCAGCGCGCGCGCGACTCGGCGCCGAGCTCCGCCGATTCGCCGAGCAGGAGGCGCGGGGCCGAGCAGTTCGCGGGGAGCTCGCGCAGCGTGAGATCGCCCGGCATTCGCTGCGCAAGCCATGCCAGCGCGTCGTCATCGAGCCGGCGCGGCGCGCCTTCGCGCGCGGCGTCGTCATCGAGCCGGCGCTGGGCATCCTCGCGCAAGGCGTCAGCCTCGGGTGCGATCGCCCACGGCGCGAGCGCTTCGAAGGCCTGAAGGCGGCGCAGCACGCCTTCGTGCAGCGTTTCCGCGCAGGCGGCGATCTCGCGCAGCGTCGGGTGATCGCCTTCTTCGGCGACGACGCGCGCCATGTCGAGCAGGTCGGATGCAAGGCGCGCGGCATCGAGCCACCGGAAGGGCGCCGCCGGGTCGTATTCGGCGACGAGCCGCTCGATCGTTGCTAGCGCGTCGTGCAATTGCGCGAGGTTCACGCTCGTCGATGGCCGCTTGCGATCGGCGCGCTCGATCGCGCGCCGAAGCAGCGCGACCTCGTCGCGCAGGCCGCCGACGAGTGCCGGCCCGACGGCCGGTCGATCGAGCGCGGCGCGCGCGGCGCGGGAAAGCGCGATCAGGCAGCCCGCGAGGTTGCCGCTGTCGACCGTCGAGACATACCGTGGAAGCATCGCCTGCAGCGTCGTCGTGTCGATCCAGTTCACGAAGTGCCCGCGATAACGCGGCGCCTCGGCAAGCGCGCGCAGCGTTCGTTCGACGCGCTCGCACCATTCGGGCAGCGCGATCCATCCGAAATCGCGCGCGGCGACCGTCGAGACGAGATACATGCCGATGTTCGTCGGCGACGTCCGGTGCGCGACGATCGGCTGCGGATCGTCCTGCACGTTGTCTGGCGGCAGGTAATGATCGGCGGCGCCCGCCAGCGCCGCGAAGAATTGCCAGGTCTCCCGCGCGATCAGCCGCAACTGCATCGCTTCGGCCGCGGTGGGCGCCTGCACTTCCTCCTCGGCAAGCGGACGGCTCGCGCACCACGCGAGAAACGGCGACGCGTACCAGAGCACGAGAAACGGCATCGCGGCGATCAATCCCGGCGGATTCGCGAGCAGCAACGCGAACATCAGCGCTGCGGTGGCGGAGAGTGCCGCGTACTGGTTGCGCACGAAGCTGCCGAGCGACATTTCCGCGCTCGCCTGCACCTGCGCTGCAGAGCTCCACTCGAGGAGTCGCTGGCGGACGGCGAGGCGCCCGAGCGTGCGCAGGATCGCGTCGGCCATCAGAACCGCGTCGCGCGCAAGCGTGGTCAACTCGAACAACGTGCGACCGATGCCGAGCAGCGTGTCATCGAGGAGCAGCTGCAGCCAGTTGCCGAGATCGGTTTGCGGTTGCGGGCGCAGCCGATCGACCAGTCCCAGCAACGTCGGCAGCAGGAACACCGTCAATGCCAGTACGGCGAAGCGCCACGACGCCGCGTCTTCGACGATCCAGCCGGCTGCGAGCAGCAGGAACAGGCAGGGCGCCATCAGCGTGCGGCGCAGATTGTCGAGCATCTTCCATTTCGCGACCGCCGCGAGATCGTGTCCGCGCCGGCCGAAAACCCAGGGCAGCAGTTGCCAGTCGCCGCGCGCCCACCGATGATCGCGCGCCGCGGCAACTTCGGTATGCGGCGGATATTGCTCGAACAGCTCGATGTCGCTCACGAAGCCGCAGCGCGCGTAGCTGCCTTCGAGCAGGTCGTGCGAGAGGATCGTGTCGGACGGCATCCGCCCGTGCAGCGCGCTCTCCAGCGCATCGACCTCGTACATGCCCTTGCCGGTAAACGACGCGCGTCCGAACAGGTCCTGATACACGTCGGAAACCTGGAACGTGTACGGATCGACGCCGGCGTGTCCCGAGAACCAGTGCTGGAACCAGCTGCTCGAGCCCGGTGCGGGCAGCGTCGGCGTCACGCGCGGCTGCAGGATGCTGTAGCCGTCGGTGATGACCCCCGTCGCAGCGTCGATGCGCGGTCGATTGAGCGGATGCAACAGCGTCCCGACGAGCTCGGTCGCGGCGCCAAACGGCAGGATCGTGTCGGCGTCGAGGGTCAGCACGAAGCGAACGCCGGA
>DATNGN010000015.1:0-44036 GCA_035605875.1 Casimicrobiaceae bacterium | reverse complement strand
CATGAGCCGCCGCTCCTCCTCGACGCCGGTCATCTCGTTCAGGCTGTTCTCGTGCGGGAAGAGTCCTTCCTCGAGCCCCGTCACGAACACCGTGTGGAACTCGAGTCCCTTCGCCGAATGCATCGTCATCAGCTGCAGCGCGGGCCGACCTTCGGCCGCCTGCGTCTCGCCAGCCTCCAGCGCCGCGTGCGCCAGAAACGCGGTCAGCGGATCCGTCGCGCCTTCGTCGCGTGCCGCGGTGTCGGTATCTCCCGGCACGCTTTCCTGTTCCCTGTTGCCTGACCTCTGTTCCCTGATCGGCGCATCCACTGCAAGATCCGCCTCGCGGACGAAGTTCTGCGCCGCGTTGACGAGCTCCTCGAGGTTCTCGACGCGCTCGCTGCCACCCTTCTCCGCGCGGTAATGGGCGAGCAACCCGGACGCTTCGACCACGTGCTGAACGGCCTCGTGCAGCGGCAAGCCCTGCGTCGCGCTGCGCATGTCGTCGATCAGACGTACGAACGCCGCGAGCGATGTCGCCGCCTTGCCTTTCAGCGACCCCGCGCAGGCGACCTGCCAAAGCGACGCGCCCTGCGTGCGGGCGGCGTCCTGCAACTGCTCGAGCGTGCGCGCGCCGATGCCCCGCGGCGGGAAATTGACGACGCGCAGGAACGCGCCATCGTCGCCGGGTTCGGCGACGAGCCGAAGATAGGCAAGCGCGTGCTTGATCTCGGCGCGCTCGAAGAAGCGCATGCCGCCATAGACCCGATACGGCAACGCCGCATTGAACAGCGCGTGCTCGAGTACGCGGGACTGCGCGTTGCTGCGGTAGAGCAGCGCGATTTCGTCGAGCGCGAGCTCCTCGTCGGCGAGGCCCTTCACGACGTCGACGATGAACGACGCCTCGTCGAGGTCCGACGGCGCGTTGAAGACCCGCACCGGCTCGCCCTTGCCCTCGCTCGTCCACAGGTTCTTGCCGAGGCGCGTCGCGTTGTTCTTGATGAGCGCGTTCGCCGCGTCGAGGATGTGGCCGTGCGACCGATAGTTCTGCTCGAGCTTGATCAGTTTCACGGGCCGATCGGGCCGGCCGAAGTCGCGCTCGAAGTGCTGCATGTTGGCGACGTTCGCGCCGCGAAACGCGTAGATCGACTGGTCGTCGTCGCCGACGGCGAACACGGCCGCGTTCGGACCCGTCAAAAGCTGCAGCCAGCGATATTGCAGGACGTTCGTGTCCTGGAACTCGTCGACGAGCAGATGCGAGAAGCGGCGCCGATAGTGCGCGCGGATCGTGTCGTTGTGCGAAAGCAACTCGTAGCAGCGCAGCAAAAGCTCGGCGAAGTCGACGACGCCCTCGCGCTGGCACATCGCGTCGTAGAGCGCGTAGTGCTCGACCTGCCGCCGCGTGAAATCGTCGCCCGCTTCGACCGCGTTCGGCCGCCGGCCCTCCTCCTTCGACGCGGCGATGAACCACTGCAGCTCGCGCGGCGGATAGCGCTCGTCGTCGATGTCGTGGGCGCGGTACATCCGCTTGATCAGCGCGAGCTGGTCCTGCGTGTCGAGGATCTGGAAGAGCTGCAGCAGCGAAGCCTCGCGGTAGTGCATCCGCAGCATCCGATTGCACAGGCCGTGGAAAGTCCCGACCCACATGCCGCGGATGTTGACCGGTGTCAGCGCCGAAAGCCGCGCGAGCATCTCCTTCGCGGCCTTGTTCGTGAAGGTGACGCCGAGGATCGACAGCGGCGTCGCCTGCCCGGTCGCGAGCAGCCATGCGATGCGCGTCGTCAGCACGCGCGTCTTGCCACTGCCCGCGCCGGCCAGGATCAGCGCCGATGCATGCGGCAGCGTGACGGCCTCGAGCTGTTCGGGATTGAGGTTGGCGAGAAGCGGAGAGGACACGGGCACCACGATTATAGGTGACCGCTATAATCCGCCCCCGCATGAACGAGGACCGACCATTCGCGCCGAAGGGCCGTCCCGAGGCGCGAATTGCGCCCCCTGGGGGGCAGCGCAGCGGCGCAAGCCGCAAGCGTGGGGGGACCACATTCGCGCCGAAGGGCTGTCCCGAGGCGCGAATTGCGCCCCCTGGGGGGCAGCGCAGCGGCGCACGCCGCAAGCGTGGGGGGACGTGATGCCGCGCGCGCCTGACGATACGCCGCCCGTCAATTCGGCGACGATGCGCGCGTTCGTGCACTGGATCCGCGCGGCGGCGCCGTACGTTCACGCGTTTCGCGGCAAGACGTTCGTCATCGCGTTCGGCGGCGAAGTCGTCGCAGACGATTCGTTCCTCGGCGTCGTCCACGATCTCAATCTGCTGCACAGCCTCGGCATCCGGCTGATCGTCGCGCACGGCTGCCGGCCGCAGGTCGAGGCGATCCTCGCCGCGCAGAACATCGAGAGCCGCTATGCGAACGGCGTGCGGATCACCGACAACGACGCGATGGACTGCGTGCTCGAAGCGGCCGGGCAGGTGCGCGCGCGCATCGAAGCGCTGTTGTCGCTCGGGCTTGCCAATTCGCCGATGGCCGGTGCGCGCAACCGCGTCTCGAGCGGCAACTACCTGACCGCGAAGCCGATGGGCATCGTCGACGGCATCGACATGCAACTGTCGGGCGAAGTGCGGCGCATCGACACCGAGGCGATCCAGCAGCGTCTCGACGACGGCGACATCGTGCTGATCTCGCCGACCGGCTATTCGCCGACTGGCGAGATCTTCAACCTCACCGTCGAGGAAGTCGCGACGCAATGCGCGGTGCGGATGGACGCGACGAAGCTCATCTTCCTCACCGACGCCGACGGCGTGCGCAACGCGCGGCGCCAGCTGCTGTCCGACCTGTCGACCACCGACGCGGAAAAGTTGCTCGCGCGCGCCGACCGGCTGCCGCCCGACATACGCGTGTACCTGCCAGCCGCGATTCGCGCCTGCAACAACGGCGTTGCACGCGCGCACCTGATCAGCCGTCACCACGACGGCGCGCTGCTGCTCGAGCTCTTCACGCGCGACGGCGTGGGCACGATGATCGCGGCGACGGCGCTCGCGCACATGCGCAACGCGACGATCGACGACGTGGGCGGAATCCTGTCGATCATCGAGCCGCTGGAGGAACAGGGTGTGCTGGTGCGCCGCTCGCGCGAGCGGCTGGAGAGCGAAATCGAGCGCTTCGTCGTGGCGGAGTACGACAACCACATCATCGGTTGTGCCGCGCTGTACGCGTTTCCCACCGAGCGCATCGGCGAGCTCGCAGCGCTCGCGGTACATCCCGATTTTCGCCGCGAAGGCTACGGCGAGGCGTTGATGAACGAGATCGAGCAGCGCGCGCGCAGGCTCAAGCTGACGCAACTGTTCGTGCTGACGACGAAGACCGCGCACTGGTTTCTCGAGCGCGGATTTCGCACCGGCTCCGTCGCCGACCTGCCCCAGCAGAAGCAAGCGCTCTACAATTACCAGCGCAAGTCGCAGGTTTACGTGAAGAATCTGTAGCGGACGATTCGTCCGCCGCGTGCGGGACAAAGGAACGACGATGGCGCGAATGGTGAAGTGCGTGAAGCTCGGGCGCGAGGCCGAAGGCCTCGACTTCCCGCCGTATCCCGGCGAGCTCGGCAAGCGGATCTACGAGAACGTGTCGAAGGAAGCGTGGGCCCAGTGGATCAGGCAGCAGACGATGCTCGTCAACGAGAACCGCCTGTCGCTCGCCGATCCGCGTGCGCGGAAGTGGCTCGCCGAGCAGATGGAGAAGCACTTCTTCGGCGGTGGCGCCGAAATGCCCGCCGGATACGTGCCACCGAAGCAGTGATGGGCCGTACGTCAGCGAAGGCTGGCGTGAGCTTTGATCGCTCGCTCGACGAGGCGCGGCGCTTCCATTCGCTCGGCCCATGCCGCGAAGTCGGGCGTCGGACCACGCCAGCGCAGCGTATCGACATCGCCGAAGAGCGGCGCATCGCTTTGTAGCGTCGCCAGCACCTTGAAGCGCAGCGCAAGCTCGCGCTTCGCACCGAGCGCCTGTGCCGGAAAGCTTTCGATCGGGCCGTATCGCCGCAGCAACTGCCCCGCGGTGACCGGGCCGATGCCCGCAATGCCGGGATAACCGTCAGCCGCATCGCCGACGAGCGCCAGGAAGTCGGGAATCAGCGGCGGATCGACGCCGAATTTGCGCCGCACTTCGGCGGCATTGCGGATCGTCTTCGTGCGCCGGTCGACCTGCACGACGCGATCGTCGCGCACGCATTGCGCGAGGTCCTTGTCCGGCGTCCAGATGCACACCTTGTCGACGCCGGCATCATCGGACGCGATGCGTGCCGCCGACGCGAGCGCGTCGTCCGCCTCGAGCTCGATCATCGGCCATACGACGACGCCCATCGCGGCGAGCGCTGCTTCGAGCGGATGAAACTGCGCGAACAGCGCCGGCTCGATGCCGTCGCCGGTCTTGTATCCGGGCCACAGCGCGTTGCGGAACGACTCGATGACGTGATCGGTCGCAACGCCGACGTGCGTCGCCCCCTGCTCGAACATCTGCAACAGCGTCTGCAGCACGCCGATGACGCCGCCGAACGGCCGATCGCGGCCCTTCGTGAACCGCCGCAGGCCGTGGAAGTGCCGGAAGAGCTCGTAGGTCCCGTCGACGAGGTGAACGATCATGCGGCGATCGCGAGGCGAGGACGCGAAGCGTCACGAGTGTATCCGACGCGTCGCGGGCACGGCGAACGCGGATGCGCGATTGCTGCAGCGGGAACGCGCCTGCTAGACTCGTCCGCATGACGCCGATGCCGCCCATCAGCCGCTATCCCGTTCCGAAGCTCGACGATCTGCCCGACGACATTCGTGCCCGCATTCTCGAGGTGCAGGACAAGGCTGGCTTCATCCCGAACGTGTTCGTGACCCTCGCCCACCGACCCGACGAGTTCCGCGCGTTCTTCGCCTATCACGATGCGCTGATGCTGAAGGAAGGCAGCCTCACGAAAGCGGAGCGCGAGATGATCGTCGTCGCGACGTCGGGGGCGAACGACTGCCTCTACTGCATCGTCGCGCATGGGGCGATCCTGCGCATCTACGCGAAGAATCCGCTCGTCGCCGATCAGGTCGCCGTCAACTACCGCAAGGCCGACGTCACGCCGCGGCAGCGTGCAATGCTCGCGTTCGCGATGAAGGTCGCGGTCGATAGCGTCGCGATCGACGACGCTGACTTCGACGCATTGCGCGAGCATGGCTTCGCCGACGAGGACATCTGGGACATCGGCGCGATTGCGGCGTTCTTCGCGCTGTCGAACCGGATGGCGAACCTGATCTCGATGCGGCCCAACGACGAGTTCTACGCGATGGGACGTGCGCCGCGGGCGGAACGAGATCCGCCGGCCAGACGATAGCGAGCCGCTTGACCGGTCCGCTCTTCGCAAGCCACGCGCATCTCATCGCGACGCTCGCGGCGGCGCTCGTCATCGGCGCCCTGATCGGCAGTGTCGGCATCGGCGGCATCCTGCTCGCGCCTTGGTTGATCGGCGTCGTCGGCCTCGACGTGCGCGACGCGATCACGATCAGCAGCGCGAGCTACGTCGCGACGGGTCTGGCCGCGCTCGTGCTGTTCGCGCGCGGCGAGCGTCGGCGTCTTTCGCACGGATGGCCGCTGATTGTCGCGACGATTCCCGGTGCGTTCGCGGGTGCGGTGGCGCTCGGGTTCGCGCCGAAGCGGCTCTCGCTCGCGCTGCTGGCGACGCTGTTGATCGCAACCGGCGTGCGCGTGTTCGCCCGTCGGATGCCGCACGAGCGTCAGGGTGTCGCGCGCTCGACGAGCACCGATTGCGCGGTCGGTGCGATCGGAGGCTTCATCTCCGCGCTCACCGGCACCGGCGGCCCGATGGTGCTCGTGCCCATTCAGCTCTGGCGTGGCGTGCCGCTGCTCGCCGCCGTCGCGATCGGCCAGATCGTGCAGCTTCCGATCGCGGCGACCGCGACGCTCGGCAATTTCATGAGCGGCGGCGTCGACTTCGTTGCGGCAGCGTTCATCGGTGCGATGCTCGTGCCCGGCGTGATCGCGGGCAACAGGCTCGCGCAGGCGGTGCCGCTCGCCACGTTGACGCGCGTCGTCGCGGTGCTGCTGATCGGCGTCGGCGTGTGGTTCGGAAGCGACGCGATCGGCTGACGCGCTACAGGTAACGACCGAACCAGTCGACCGTTCGCCGCCACGCGTCTTCCGCCGCATCCTTGCGATAGCTCGGCCGGTAATCGGCGAAAAAGGCGTGCGGCGCGTCGGGATAGATGACGATCTCGACCGTCTTGCCCGCCTTCTTCATCGCCGTCTCGATCGCAGCCGTCGTGTCCACCGGAATGCCTGGATCGTCACCGCCGTAGAGTCCGAGCACCGGCGCGCGGATATTCGGCACGATGTCGAGCGCCGTCCGATCGCCCGCATGATAGGTGCGCGAAACCGGCCCGTACCAGGCGACGGCTGCGTGCAGGTCGGGATTGTGCCCGGCGTACATCCAGACGATGCGTCCGCCCCAGCAGAAGCCGGTGATGCCGAGCCTCGACGTGTCGGCGTTGCCCGTCGACTTCGCGTAATCGACGGTGGCATCGAGATCGCGCATCACCTGCGCATCGGATACCTTCGACACGAGGTCGCGGAGCAATGCCCCGGTGTCGGTGATTGTCGACGGGTCGCCCTCGCGAACGTAGAGCTCGGGTGCGATCGCGAAATAGCCGAGATGCGCGAGACGCCGGCAGACATCGCGGATCCATTCGTGCACGCCGAAGATTTCCTGCACGACGAGGATCACGGGGAATCGGCTGCCGCTCGCCGGCATCGCCCGATACGCGAGCATGTTGACGTCGGCGATACTCACCTGGACGTCGCCGGCGACGAGTCCGGCCGCCGATGTCGTGATCGTGTTCGTTGCAGTCATCGCGATATCAGGTTTCATGCACGACATGGCCGCCGAGCAGTGTCGCCCGCATGCGGCCGACGACTTCGAGGCCCAGGAACGGCGTGTTCTTGCCCTGGCTTCGCAGCGCTTCGGCGCGCACGATCCACGGCTGCGACGGATCGAACACGCAGAGATCGGCCGGCATGCCGGCCGCAAGCGATGGCGCTGCGAGTCCGAGAATCGACGCGGGCTTCGTCGTGATGCGCGCGACCGCCTCGGGAAGCGGAAGCTGCACCGCGGCAGCCCATTGGAGCGTGAGCGGCAACAGCAGTTCCAGCGCGCTCGCGCCGGGCGCCGCCTCGCCGAACGGCACCTGCTTGCCGTCCTCGTCGACCGGGGCGTGATCCGAGCAGATCGCGTCGATCGTGCCGTCCTGCACGCCACGCCGCAGCGCGTCGCGATCGCGGGTGCTGCGCAGCGGCGGCATCAGGTTCGCGCGCGCGTCGAACCAGCCGATGTCGATGTCGCAAAGGTGCAGATGATGCACGTCGACGTCGCAGGTGATCCGCAAACCCTCGGCCTTCGCGGCGCGCACCATCTCAACGCCTGCCGCCGACGACACGCGGCACAGGTGCACGCCCACGCCGGTCGAACGCACGAGGCCGAAGATCTTCGCAAGCGCGAGCGTTTCGGCCGCAACGGGTATGCCCGGCAAACCAAGGCGTGTCGCCACTTCGCCGTCGTGCGCGATGCCGCCCTGCGCGAGAAACGGATCCTGGGGTCGCAACCAGACGCGATGACCGAACGTGCCTGCGTACTGCAGCGCGCGATGCAGCATCAGCGTGTCGTTGAACGGCTCGTCGGCCTGCGAGAACGCGACGCAGCCGGCCTCGGTCAGCTCGCCCATCTCGGTCAGCGTCGTGCCTTTGAGGCCGACGGTCAGCGCACCGACCGGATAGACGTGCGCGATGCCGATCTGCCGCGCGCGATGCTTGAGCATCTGGACGAGACCCGGCTCGTCGAGCGGCGGATCGGTATCCGGCGGACAGGCGAGGCTCGTGACACCGCCCGCCGCGGCGGCCGCCAGCTCCGATTCGAGCGTCGCCTTGTGCTCGAGACCCGGCTCGCGCAGCCGCGCGGCGAGATCGACGAAGCCGGGACTGACGACGCAGCCCGTCGCATCGAGCACGCGGTCGGGCTCGAAGCTTCGTGGCCGCTCGACCAGGCCCTGGACGACGCCGTCGCCGACGAAGAGCGAGCCGACGCGATCGATGCCTTCCGCGGGATCGACGAGACGGCCGTTGCGGATTTCGATCTTCATCGTCAGTCGTGAAGGGCCGCCCCGAACGACTGACCGCCCCCGTGGGGGGCAGCGAGCGCAGCGAGCGTGGGGGGCATCGTAGTCAGTCGTGAAGGGCCGCCCCGAACGACTGACCGCCCCCGTGGGGGGCAGCGAGCGGAGCGAGCGTGGGGGGCATACTAGTTCCCGGCGACGATGGATAGCACGGCCATGCGCACGGCGATGCCGAACGTGACCTGCGGCAGGATCACCGAGCGGGCGCCGTCGGCGACCGTCGAATCGATCTCGACGCCGCGATTCATCGGCCCCGGGTGCATCACGATCGCATCGGGCTTCGCGAGCGCGAGCTTCTCGGCGGTAAGCCCGTAGTGCTTGAAGTACTCGCCGGCCGACGGCAGTAGCGCACCCTTCATCCGCTCGCTCTGCAGACGCAGCATGACGACGACGTCGCAACCGCGCAGGCCTTCGCGCATGTCGTTCACGACCTCGACACCGAGCGCTCCGACGGCGGTCGGCAGCAACGTACGCGGGGCGATCACGCGCACGCATGGCACCTGCATCGTCGTCAGGCCATGGATCAGCGAGCGTGCGACGCGCGAATGCAGGATGTCGCCGACGATCGCGACGGTGAGGTCGCCGAATTCCTTCTTGTAATGGCGGATCGTGTAGAGGTCGAGTAGCCCCTGCGTCGGGTGGGCGTGGCGGCCGTCGCCGGCGTTGACGACGTGCACGTGCGTGCGCCCCGTTGCGTTCAGGTGCGATGCGATCAGGTGCGGCGCGCCCGACTGCGAATGCCGCACGACCAAGAGGTCGGCGTTCATCGCGCACAGGTTGTCGACGGTATCGAGCAGCGTCTCGCCCTTCGACGTCGACGATGCGCCGATGTTCAGGTTGATCACGTCGGCGGACAAGCGCTTCGCCGCGATCTCGAACGTCGTGCGCGTGCGCGTCGAGTTCTCGAAGAACAGGTTGAACATCGCCTTGCCGCGCAGAAGTGGGACCTTCTTCACTTCGCGCTCGGCAATCGACACGAACGGCTCCGCGGTATCGAGGATTTGCGTGACGATCTCGGCGGGCAGGCCCTCGAGCGTCAGCAAATGCGTCAGCTCGCCGTTGCGGTTGAGTTGCGGATTGCGCGTCATGGGTGGGTGCGATTCGACGCTGGAGGCGGTCCTGCGGGTCTCATGTTCGCCGGGCGCGCGGCTCGGCGCGCTCGCGCCGCCGCGTGGGCTCGACCGAAAGCGACAGCGCGCCCGCATCGTCGCGCGACAACACGACCGACAGATCGCGCGCGACCGCGACGCGCGTGCCGGTGTATGTCGCCTCGATCGGCAGCTCGCGGCCGCCCCGATCGACGAGGACGGCGAGCTCGATGCGCTCGGGCCGGCCGAAATCGAAGAGCTCGTTGATCGCCGCGCGAACGCTGCGGCCGGTGAAGAGCACGTCGTCGACGAGCACGATCGATGCTCCGGCGACGTCGAACGGCAGCGACGTCCGCTTCGCGTTGGGCTTCAGCCCGGAGATCTCGTAGTCGTCACGATAGTACGAGACGTCGATGAAGCCGAGTGGATGCGCGCCGGGCAGAAGCGTCGCGAGCCGCTCGGCGAGCCACGCGCCGCCCGAGTAGATGCCGACGAGCGCGGCGTCGTGGGCGACGGCCCCGCGCATCCGCTCGACGAGCGCTGCGAGTGCCGCTTCGGCGTCGGGCAGTGCTTCACTTGTCATCGCGGTCGAGCCAGGCTTGCAGGATGATCTGGGCGGCCACCTGATCGCGGAGCGCGCGATCGGCACGGCGGCCGCGTCGCTGCTTCGTCAAGGCGCTGTGCGCGACTTCGCTCGTGTAGCGCTCGTCCTCGAGCGCGACCGGCAGCGCGTAGCGACGCTCGAGCGCACGCGCGAACGCGCGCGAGCGCGCCGTCATCGCATGTGCGGTCCCGTCCGCGTGCACGGGCAATCCGACGATCAGTTGCTGCGGCCGCCATTCGTCGACCAGCGCCGTGATCGCATCGAAGCCGTGGCTCGCATCATCGGCCGCGATCGTCGCGAGCGGATGCGCGGTCCGGATCAACGTGTTCCCCACGGCGACGCCGATGCGCCGCGTGCCGAAATCGAACGCGAGCACGGTCGCGTCCGCTTCGCCTGGCACGCGTCGCTCACCCGTGACCGGCGGTATCGGAGAGCCGCGAGATGTCGATGCCGAGCAGGCGCACCGCGGCGGGGAGCCGGCGATCGGCCGGCAGGTCGAAGAGCACGTTCGCGTCCGCCTCGACCGTCAGCCACGCGTTTCGGGCGAGCTCCTGCTCGAGCTGCCCCGCCTGCCAACCGGCATAGCCGAGAGAGACGAACATGTCCTGCGGTCCCTCGCCGCGGCCGGCCGCTTCGAGGACGTCCTTCGACGTCGTGAGGCCGACCTCGTCATGGATCGGCAACGTCGATTGCCAGTTGCCGATCGGCCGATGCAGGACGAATCCCCGGTCGAGCTGAACCGGGCCGCCGAAATGCACGTGCGCCTCGGACAGCGGACCCTCTTCGAGCGGAATGTCGATCTGCTCGAAAAGCGCCGAGAGCGTCAGATCGATGGGCTTGTTGACCACGATGCCGAGCGCTCCCTCGGGATTGTGCTCGCAGATGTAGGTAAGCGAGTTCGCGAAGTGCGGATCGGCCATGGCGGGCATGGCGATCAGGAAGTGGTGTGTGAGGTTCATCCGGGTCGCCCACCCGCGATTGTAATCGGCGGCGCAATCGACGCACAGATTCGTCGCATTTCCGCGACACGTTCGCGCGCGATGCAGCGCGTTGGAATGATGTCTTGCGAAATGTTAATGCAAATGGTTATCATCCGCATTACCAATAACAGCACAGGAAACGTCGTGTTCCTTCGCACCGCATCGATCGTGATCGCGCTGGGCAGCGCCAGCGCGCACGCCGCCAACGAACCGGAATTCGCGCTGACGCTTCGCGACCATCGATTCGCGCCGGCCGAGATCCGCGTTCCGGCCAACGTCAAGGTGAGACTCGTCGTCGACAACCAGGACCCGACGCCCGAAGAGTTCGACAGCCACGCGCTGAACCGCGAAAAGGTGATTCCGGGCAAGTCGAAGGCGACGATCTACATCGGGCCGCTCGCTCCCGGTCGCTATCCGTTCATGGGCGAGTTCAACGCCGCGACGGCGCAAGGCGCGGTGGTGGCGCAATGACCCCGGCGATGATCCAACGAGGCGGACGACTGACGCGGCGTCTCGCGATCCTTGTCGCGGTACACAGCCTCGTCCTCCTCGCGCCGGTCGCGTACGCGGATCCCGACGACTACGTCGCGGTCCCCGGCGTCGAATACGGCGAGCGCGAGATCGAGTTGCGCCTCGGCACGGCGAGCGCGACCGACGAGCATCGGCAATCCGCCGCGTCGCTCGCGTTCGGCTACGGCGTGACGCCGTGGTGGGCGACGGAGATCTACGGCAAATGGCATCGCAGCGACGCGACGAGCTTCGACGCGTTCGAATGGGAGAACCGCTTTCAGCTGACCGAGCCCGGACAGTACTTCGCCGATTTCGGCCTGCTCGTCGAGATCGAGCGTCCGCGCGATCGCGCCGAAGGCTACGAGCTGCGACTCGGACCGCTGATGCAAAAGGACTTCGGACCGGTGCAGGCGAACTTCAACGTGCTGCTCGAGCGGCACTACCGCGCGAGCGAGCCGGAAGAAACCGAGCTCGGCTACCAGTGGCAGTTGCGATATCGATGGCGGCCCGGATTCGATTTCGGCGCACAGGGATTCGGCGATGTCGGGCCCTGGAACGACTGGGATCCCACGCGCGACCAGCCGCACGTGGCGGGGCCGGCGATCTTCGGCCGCTTCAATTCAGGTGGCCGGCAGGTGCTGAAGTACGACGCCGCGGTGTTGTTCAAGCTGACGAACGCGGCGCCGTCGACGACGCTCCGTGCGCAGCTCGAATACGAGTTCTAGTCTAAGGCTAGCGCAGGATGCGTCGATCCTTGCCGATCACCGTCAGCTCGACGAAGTTGGAGCCGTTGTGCTGCGCCGACGTGTAGCTGACCGGAAAACCGCCGACGTCGAGATTGTGCAGTGATTCGAGCGCGTCGACGAAGCGCTCGCGCGTCACGTTCGGACCGGCACGGCGCAGTCCTTCGACGAACACCCGCGCCGCGATGTAGCCTTCGAGGCTGCCGAAGTTGTAATCGCTCTTACCCGTCGATTCGGTGAGGTCGTGCTGGTACTCGCGCACCAGCGGCGAGCCGAGATTCCACGGAAACGGCACGACCTGCGAGATGCCGACGCCGCGTCCTTCGTCGCCGAGCTCGTCCGCGAGCGCGCGCGTGCCGACGAACGAGACGTTCATGAACTGCGGGTTCTGGTCCGCCTTCTTCATCTCGCGAATGAACGCCGCGCATGACTTGTACGCCGAAATCATGATGACTGCCTGCGGTTCGATCTTCGCGATGTCGTGCACCGCGTCCGACACGGCGACGGAGTTGCGCTCGACGGTACCGACGCCTGAAATCTGCAGACCGCGCTTTTTCATCGCCGCTTCGACGCCGGCAAGTCCTGCCTTGCCGTACGAGTCGTTCTGGTAGAACACGGCAACGCGCTTCAGGCCGAGCTGCGTGGCGAGATTGACGAGCGCCTCGGTCTCCGCGTTGTAGCTCGCGCGGATGTTGAAGATGTAGCGGTTGACCGGCGTGCGCAGCAGCTCGGCGCCGCTGAACGCACCGACGAACGGGACCTTCGCCGCGGTGAAGATCGGCTTCGACGCTTCGGACGTCGGCGTTCCGACATAGCCGAGCAGCGCGAACACCTGATCGGTCTCGATCAGCGTATGCGTATTGGCCGCCGCACGCGTCGCCTCGTAGCCGTCGTCGAGCGACTTCAGCGTCAGCTGGCGTCCGTTGACGCCGCCGGCCTTGTTGACGCGCTCGAAATACGCGAGGATGCCCTTGCGCATTTCCTGTCCCAGATCGCTTGCGGGACCGCTCAACGCGGCCGATTGTCCGACGAGAATGCCGTTCGGCGTCACTCCGGGCTCGGCCGACGCGACGAGCGCGACGCCGAGGGAAGCCGCGGCCACGAGCGCTTGCCATTTCCCGATTGCCATGATGGGCCTCAGTCGTTGATGCAGTCGACGGGGGCGAAGCAATATGCGGACCGGCGACGGGCCCGCCTCTCGCGCTCCTTGCGCCTCGCTGGATCGACAGACACCGGCGCGGCGCGCTCCGACGCTCGCGCGTCGACGGGCCCTGAGGGCCTTGGCTCGGCTTCGCCTCGCCCGCCGCACGTGCGCCGCCGCGCGCGTTACTCCTCCTCGTGGCGGCGATGCTTCGCGTAGTCGGTCGAAAGCTGCGTCTGCAGGATCGGCGGCGCCTGCTCGTAATGCGACAGCGACATCGTCCAGGCGCCGTGGCCGCCGGTCATCGATTTGAGCCGCGCGGCATACCCGTCGAGTTCGGCGAGCGGCGCGAAGCCGTTCACCGCCAGCATGTTCGCCTGCAGCGTCTGCGTGCCGGTGACCTGCCCGCGGCGTGACGACAGGTCGCCTGCGACGTCGCCCATCGTGTTCGCCGGGCAGTTGATCTCGACCCCGACGATCGGCTCGAGCACGATCGGCCGCGCCTTGCTGATCGCGTCGAGGAACGCCTTCTTCCCCGCGGCGACGAACGCGACTTCCTTCGAATCGACCGGATGATATTTGCCGTCATAGACGGTCACGCGCACGTCCTGCATCGGAAACCCGGCCACCGGTCCCGCCGTCAGCACCTGCTCGACGCCTTTCTGCACGGCCGGGATCAGCGTGTTCGGAATCGCGCCGCCCTTCACCTGATCGACGAATTCGAAGCCCGATCCCCGCGGCATCGGCTCGATGCGCAAATAAACCTCGCCGAACTGCCCGGCGCCGCCCGTCTGCTTCTTGTGCCGGTGGTGGCCCTCCGCCTTTGCGGTCACCGTCTCGCGATACGGCACGCGCGGCGGACGCGTCTCGACCTCGAGCTTGAACTGCGTCGCCATTCGCTCGAACACCGAGCGCAGATGCAATTCGCCGAGGCCACGCAACACCGTCTCGTTGACGATCGGGTCGTGCGCGACGACGAGCGTCGGATCCTCGGACGTCATCTTGTGCAGGACGTCGGAGATACGCTGCTCGTCGCCACGGCGCTTCGGCGTGATCGCGAAGCCGTGCATGGGCACCGGGAATTCGAGCGGCTTCATGTGAATCTGGTCCTCGTCGTGCGAGTCGTGCAGCACGCAGTCGAAGACGACCTCGTCGACCTTGGCGATCGCGGCGATGTCGCCCGGCGCCGCGCGCTCGATCTCGATGTACTTCGCCCCCTGCAGCATGAACAGGTGTCCGACCTTGAACGGCTTGCGGCCGTCGCCGACGAAAAGCTGCGTGTCGCGCGTCACCGTTCCCTGATGCACGCGGAACACGCCGAGCTTGCCGACGAACGGGTCCATCACGACCTTGAAGACGTGCGCGAGCACGTGCTTCGCGGGATCGGGTTCCGAATGGAATTCGACGGCGTTGTCGCCTTCGCCCTTCGTGAAGAGCGGCGGATTGCCTTCGGCGGGATTCGGCGCGAGCTTGACCAGAATGTCGAGCAACTCGGCGACGCCTGCGCCGGTGCGCGCCGACACGAAGCAGACGGGCACGAGATGGCCTTCGCGCAGCGCCTTCTCGAATGGCGCGTGCAATTGCTCCGGCGCGACTTCACCCTGCTCCAGATAGAGCGACATCAGATCCTCGTCGACCTCGACGACCTGGTCGACGAGCGCGCCATGCGCGGCTTCCACCGACGAAAAATCGGATTCGCCCGACGGATTGAAAAAACAGTCGACGACGCGCTGGCCGCCGTCGGCCGGGAGATTGATCGGAAGGCACTCCTTCCCGAACGCCGTGCGCACCGCCTCGAGCACCGCGGGCAGATCGACGTTCTCCGCGTCGATCCTGTTGATGACGACCACGCGGCAGAGATTGCGCTGCGCCGCCCATTGCATCATTCGCGCGCCGATCATCTGCACGCTCGTCGATGCGTTGACGACGATCGCCGCGGTCTCGACCGCGTCGAGCGCACCGATCGACTGCCCGATGAAGTCGGGCAGTCCCGGCGTGTCGATCATGTGGATCCGCGTGCCGCCGGCATCGAGATGCAGGATCGACGCGCGAAGCGAATGCTGGTACGTCTTTTCCAGCGGGTCGAAATCGCTGACCGTGCTGCCGCGCTCGACGCTGCCCGCCGCCTGGATCGCGCCGGTCTTCGCGAGCAGCGCCTCGACGAGGGTCGTCTTGCCGCCGCCCCCGTCGCCCACCCACGCTACAGTACGAATGTCTTGCGTCGCGTAGTCCGCCATCGTCGTCTCCTCCGTCAGGGATGGAAGGAATGTACCGCCGATGCACGGCGCTGTCAGCTTGCGGCGGTTCTCGTCGCGCGTGCGGTGCGGCGTTGTCCTACGCGGTGGGAGGGCGATGCGCCGACAGCCGCGGGAGCCGCTCCATGCGAGCATCGACGACGTGCTCGCGAGCCTTCTCCCGTGGCCTGGACCTTCCAGAGCAGCGCGCAAGATCGCGCGCGACCCGCTCGGCTTCCTGATGCAGACGATCCGCGCGTTCCGCGCGAACCAGGGATTGCTGCTCGCCGGCGGCGTCGCGTATTACACGCTGCTGTCGATCGTGCCGCTGATGATCCTGCTCGTGATCATCCTGTCGCACGTGCTCGACGCGGCCGATCTGCTCGACACGCTCGGACGCTATCTCGAGATCGTCGTACCCGGGCAATCGAAGCCGCTGATCGACGAATTGCGCTCGTTCATCGCGCATCGCGGCGTGATCGGGCCGACATTGGCGATCACGCTGATCTTCTTCAGCTCGCTCGCGTTCTCGGTGCTCGAGAATGCGATGTCGGTGATCTTCTATCACCGCGTGCTGCGTAATCACCGGCGCTTCGCGGTCTCGGTGCTGATCCCGTACCTCTACATCCTGTTCCTCGGCATCGGCCTTCTCGTCGTCACGATGGTTGCCGGGGTGCTGCAATCGCTTGCCTTGCGAACGCTCGACGTGCTCGGGCACGACTGGTCGCTGTCGGGGGTGTCGCGCACGCTTTTGTACCTGATCGGCGTGTTCGGCGAAGTGCTCGTGCTCGCGTCGATCTACTTCGTCATGCCGGTCGGGCGGCTGTCATGGCGGCATGCGCTGATCGGCGGCGTCAGTGCGACGATCCTCTGGGAGATCTCGCGCCATGTGCTGGTCTGGTATCTGGCGACGCTGTCGCAGGTGCAGACCGTGTACGGATCGCTGACGACGGCGATCGTCGTGCTGCTGTCACTCGAGCTCGCCGCGATCGTGCTGCTCTTCGGCGCGCAGGTGATCGCCGAGTACGAGCGGATCGAATGGGAGCCGGTCGCGAAGAAGCCGACGGCCTTGCACACCGCCTAGGAGGGCACCACTCCGAGCAACTCGCGTATCTCGCCCAGCAGCTCGTCTTCCTGATACGGCTTGCCGAGGAAGCGATCGACGCCGAGCTGGGCCGCGCGGTTGCGATGCTTGTCGGCGGTGCGCGACGTGATCATGACGATCGGGATCGACGCGGTCTTCGCGTCGCCCTTGATCGTCTTCGCGAACTCGAAGCCATCCATCCGCGGCATTTCGATGTCGAGCAGGATCGCGTCGGGCGCGTGGTCCGACAGAAGCTTCAGCGCATCGACGCCGTCGCGCGCAGTCACCACGTCGTAGCCTTCGCGCGTCAAAAGGCGCATCGAGAACTTGCGCACGGTCAGCGAATCGTCGACGACCATCACGAGCTTGCGGGCCGGCGCTTCCTGCGTCGCAGGCAGGCGCGCGGCGTCGGGTGATTCGTCGCGCAGAACGTCGCCGCGCTGGGCGAGTTGCACCGGATTGATGATCAGCACGATCTCGCCGGTGCCGAGTACCGTCGCGCCGGAAATTCCCTGCACGCGCGCAAGCTGCGTCCCGATGTTCTTGACGACGATTTCCTGGTTGCCGAGCATCTCGTCGACGTGGATCGCCGCGATGCCCTGCCCGCTCTTCACGAGCAGCACCGGGTTGTAGCGCGCGATCTCCGGCATGCTCGCCGCATCGCCGAGCAGCCGCGGCAGGTAGTGGAACGCCCATGCGCGTCCGTGCCACTGCACGCGCGCATCGCCATAGATCGAGCGCAACACGTCGGCCTTCACCTGCTGGACCTGCTCGACCATCGTCGCCGGGATCGCCCACTGACGTCCGCCGGCGCGCACGAGCACCGCCTGCGCGACTGCGAGCGTCAGCGGGAGGAACAGGTTGAAGCGCGTGCCCTTGCCCGGTGCGGTGTGCACGTCGACGCGTCCGCCGAGCGCAGCGATCTCGCTTCGCACGACGTCCATGCCGATGCCGCGCCCGGAGATCTGCGTCACCTGCGCCGCGGTCGAGAATCCCGGATGGAACAGGCATTCGACGAGCTGATGGATCGTCGGCTCGCTCTCGGCGGCCAGGATGCCGAGCGAAACGGCGCGCTCGCGCACGCGCTCGAAGTCGATGCCCGCGCCGTCGTCGGCGAGCTCAATGGCGATTTCATTGCCGACCTGGCGCACCGTCAGCGCGATCTCGCCCGTTTCCGACTTGCCGGCGGCAAGCCGCGTGGCGCGCGGTTCGAGTCCGTGGTCGAGCGCATTGCGCAACAGATGCTCGAGCGGACCGACGAGCTTCTCGAGCACCGAGCGGTCGAGCTCCGTCTGACCGCCGTGAATCTCGAGGTTCGCGCGCTTGTCGAGCTCGCGCGCGGTCTTGCGCAGGATCCGGTACAGCCGCTCGGACAGGCTCGCGAACGGCACCGTGCGGATCGCGAACAGCCGCTGCTGCACGTCACGCGAAAGACGCGCCTGCGCGAGCAGCGCGGCGTCGGCGTCGTCGAGGTTCTTGAGCAGCGACTGCTGCACCGTCGAGACGTCGTTGACGCCTTCGGCGAGCGAGCGCGTCAATTCCTGGAAGCGCGTGAAGCGGTCGAGCTCGAGCGGATCGAACTCCTCGTGCGTCGTCGTCGCAGTGGACATCCGCGACTGGATCTGCGTCTCCGCCTGCAGCTCGATCTCGCGCACCTGGCTGCGCAGCCTGATGACGCTGCTCGTGAGTTCGAGCAGGTTCGCTTTCAGGGCGCGCAACTCGCCTTCGACGCGCGCACGCGCGATCGCCACTTCGCCCGCTTCGTTGACGAGCTGGTCGACGATGTCGGCGCGCACGCGCAGCATCGCGCGGCCGCCTTCGCCTTCCATGCGATCGCTCGCGCGACGGCGCGGGTGCGAGAACGCGGTGAATTGCGACGTTGCGGGCGCCGGTGTGGGCGTCGACGGCTCGATCGGCGCCGTCGCCTCGGGCGTTGCAGGCGCCGCTTCGCTGCTCGGCGGCAGCGGCGCGAGCCACGGCAGCGGCACGTTCGCCTTGCCGTCGCGCAGCGCATCGAGGACGAAGCTCACACGGTCGAGATCGGTGTCGAGCGTTTCGAACAGCTCGGCCGACGGGGCCACGTCGCTTTCGCCGGAAACAAGGCGCGACTCCATCCGATGCGCGAGCTCGCCGAGCCGCATCGCGCCGGCCATCCGCGCGCTGCCCTTCAGCGTATGCAGCGTGCGACGCAGGTGCGCCGGGCCCGACGCGTCGTCCGGCGCGCGGCGCCAGCCGCGAAGGATTTCGCCGGCCCGCGGGAACAGCTCCGCGGCCTCCTCGAGGAAAATCGGCAGGATCGTTTCGTCGACGTCGTCGACGACCTCGAGCAGCGACTCGTCGCTCGGCGGGCTCGCTTCGCGGACGGGTGCCGGCGACGCCGGTGCCTGCCATGCGACTTCCGGCGGCGCCGATTCATCGTCGGCCTCGCGCTCCGCGTGCGTCGACGTGGGCTCGGCTTCCGACACGGCCGGCGCTTCATCGAGCGTGGACGCAAGCGGCGCTTCGTCGAGCGTGGGCGGGAGCGGCGCTTCGTCGAGCGTGGGCGCGAGCGGCGCTTCTGCGATTGCGGGCGCAAGCGACGCTTCATCGATTGCGTGCGCGGCCGGCGCTGCTTCGACTGGAGACGCGAGTGGCGCTTCATCGATTGGCGGCGCCGCTTCATCGATCGTCGGCGCCATCGGCGCTTCATCGATCGCGGGCGCGAGCGGCGCATCGTTCCGCGACGACGACGCGGCATCCACGGCTGCGGCAGGCAGCGGCGATTCGGCTGGCACGACAGCGGTGTCGGACAGCACGTCCGACGACGTCTCGGTCGCCGTCTCGACGACCGCTTCGGGTGTCGCGACATCCGCGGCGTGGTCCTCGGCGTCGGCGACGAGTTCGAGACGGTCGCTGCCTTCCTCGGCCGGAATCAGCGGCTCCGCCGGCGGCAGGTTCGCAAGCGCCTCCTGCCGCAACTCGTCGAGCTCGCCAACGATGTCGGCGCTTTCGCGCTCGTCGCTCGGCGTGAAGCCTTCGCGCGCCTTCACGCGGCTCACGAAATGGGCGAGCCCCGCCGTCGCGCGGGCGAGCACCGGCTGCGCGATACCGGGGAATGGCGCACCGTGCTCCTCGAGCGCAAGCAGCGTCTGCTCGAGCGCCTGCGCGGTGGTGGCGATCAGCGCGATGCCGCCGGTGCGATGAATGCCGCAGAGCGTGTGGCTCGCGCGCACCATCGTCGCGATCGGCCGGTGATCAGGATCGAACTGCAGCACCGACACTTCGTGCTGCAACAGCGCGACGTGCTGATCGGCCTCGTCGCAGAGGATTCGCCACAGCGACGACGCAAGCCGCACGTCGCCGACCGACACTTCGTCGGCTTCGCCGGCCGCCGCCGACGCGTGCGTGCGCGGTGCATCGGTCAACAGCGTCAGATCGGGCGCGTGCGCGGTCGACGCCCGCGCGCGGGCATCGCTCGCAAGCCCCGCCGTGTTGTTGGCCACGACGCGCAGCAGCGGCTTGCCGCCATCGCGCAGATCGAATGGCAACCCGACGTCGATCGTCTCGTCGAGCGACTCTTCGAGCACCGTCACCGTCGGCGCAGCGCCACCTTCGATCGGCGCGCCGAGCTCGGGAAAGGTGACGAGCTCAAGGTCGGGCAGCCGCGGCGGCTCGTGCGTGGCCGGCGCTTCCGCTTCGCCAAGCGGCGCCCGAAATTCGATGCCTTCACCCGCTTCGCCGGCAAGCGGCGCGACGTCTTCGGTGTCGACCGCCGGCGACGCGATGCTCGGCGGCGAGACCGGACCGATCGGATGCTCGGCCTTGACGGGCGCGGGCGCGACCGGTGCCGGCTTCGGCGACGACGCAATCGGCGGCAACGGAAGTGCGCCCGGCGCGCCACCCGGCCATTCGGCTTCGACAGCGTGCATCGCCGACAGCAGCGGCGATGCGTCGGTCGCGAACCGGCCGGTGTCGCGCAGCTCGCGCACCCAATGCCGGAACGACGACGCGGCGACGACGATCAGCGCGAGGACCGCCGGCGTCACGCGCCGATCGTCTTCGAGCAGCCGATTGTGGATGCGCTCCACGCCCCACGCGAGCTCGCCGAGCTCGGTCAAGCCGACCATGCGGCCGCTGCCCTTCAGCGTGTGAAACTGGCGGCGCACCGTGACGAGCGCGTCGCGGTCGGCCGGCGAATGCTGCAGCGTCGTCAGGTGCGAATCGACGGTGTCGAGGACTTCGTCGGCCTCGGTCAGGTAGATGTCGAGCAGCTCGGCGTCGAGCGCGCTCGCGTCGGTCGCGAGCAGGCGCTGCGTTTCCTCCGACAGCGCAGGCGCAGGCGTCGCGCCCGATTCGACGATCCGGTCGACGCTCGCGGCAAGCGCCGCGTTCTCGCCACCGCCGTCGATCTCGCCAATCGCAGCCTTGACCTGTTGCGAAAGCTCGGCGTCGCCGATCAGGTCGGCGTCGTCGCGCAGGCTCACGAGCTTGCCGCGCAGCTCGCGCAGCACCGATGCATCGGCCGGCGCGTTGCGGACGTCGGCCAGAAGCCGCGGCAACGCCGCGCGCAACTCGGCCACCGAGTCCTCGACCGATTGTGGCTCGACGATCGCAGGCTTTTGCGCAACGCCTTCGCGCTTGGCGATCAGCGGCGCGATGATGCGGTCGCGATCGGGCCGCTGATGCAGCACCGCCTCGATGTAAAAGCCGAGACCCGACAGCGATTCGGCCAGGAGCTCCAGGCCTTCCTCGTCGACCGGCGTATCGGGGTCCGCGTAGCTTTCGATCTGCGTCTGGCAAAGCGCGAGCAGCCGATCGGCATCGTCGAACTCGAGCATGCGCAGCGCACCGCGAATCTGCTGGCCGTCCTTCGCAAGCCCGGCCAGCTCGCGGCGGCGCGTGTGATCGCGAAAGAACGCGTCGAGCACCTGCTCCATGTGGCGCAGGTTCACCTGCACTTCGCGCATCACCTGGCCGAGCAGCACGCGCTCCTGCGCGCGGCGCGACATTTCGTCGAGCGCAGGCGCGGCCTCGGCGGTGGGCTGTCCCGATTGCGCCGCCGCAAGCCGCGCGAGCATCGCGTCGACCTGGCCTGCGAAATCGGGTGACAGGTTCCCGAAGTTCTCGAAGGCGCTCTCGGCGAGCAAAAGCGCCGTCGCGAATTCCATGGCGATCGGCTCCGACGCGCCCTGCGCCGGCATCGCGGCGAGGTGCTCGGCGAGCGCCGCAGTGAGCTTCGTCAACGCCGGCCGGCCGATCTCCTGCGCCTTCGCATGCGCCGATGCGAGGAGCTGCGTGAGCTTCGGCAGGCTGTCCCCGCGGCCTGACGCTGCCTTGAGCCACGCGTCCTTCGCGCTCGCAAGCTGCTCGCGCGCCTCGCGCAACAGCGGCTTGATGCGCACGACGTCGGCGTCGAGCGCCTCGGGCGGCGGAATGAGCGCAGCGAGCTGGTACGCGCGCTGCACCGCGTCGATCTGCGGCGCGGCCGGCTTCGCCGTTGCGATGTGATAGAGCACTTCGCGGCGCAACCGGTCGGCGACTTTCGCGCTGCCTTCGGTCACGCGGCGAATCTGCATGTCGATCCGCGCCACGAGCTGCTTGACCCCGAACGACGCGTCGAGCGCCTTTTTCTCGAGCGCCTCCAGCAATGCACCGGCCGTCCACCAGAACACGCGCAATGCAGGCTGCGCCGTCACGTCCTCGATCGCCGCGACCGCTTCGCGCATCGTCGCCGCGCCGCTGCCGTTGCCGCGCAGCCATTCGAGCAAACCGCGCTGATACTGGCGCCGCTCCTTCAGCAGATGCGACGCAAGGCGCGCTGCCGGCATGATCTCCGCGGGCGCTCCGCGCGGCGGCCTGACGTTGAGATCGGGATAGAACAGATCGGCCGGCGCCGGCGCCTCTTCGCCGCGCGCCTTGCGCATCGCGTCGTATTCGGGCGCGAGCGCAAGCGGAATCGGCGCCGCGCCGTTCGCGACGTCGTCGAGGAACACGCGCAGCCGCTTGCACGCGCGGTCGACGACGTCGACCGCCTTCGGCACCGCATCGGCCGCCAGCTCTTCCATTCGCGCGAGCTGGCGCTCGATCTCGTCGGTGAACGCGACGACGCCGTCGAGCCCGACCATCTGGATCGCACCGGCGGCCTGATGGACGTGCGCTCGCGCGTGCCGCAACGACGGCGCGTCGGCGGGATTGCCGCGAAACACGGCGAGCGCATCGGTGGCGCGCGTCAGCGCCTCGTCGATTTCACCCTGTACCCACGTGAGCGGGCCGAGATCGAACTCGGCCGTCGTATCGCTACGCACACTCGCGCTTTCGATCACCGTGCAATCCTGCGGAAAGGGTCAGACCTTGAAGCCCGCGACCGAGCTGCGAAGCTCGGCGGCGAGCTTCGTCAACTGGCCGATCGACACGTTCGTCTGCTTCGTGCCTTCGGTCGTCTCTTCGGAGATGCGGAGGATGCCCTGCATGCCGCGCGTCACGTCGGACACCGACGCCGACTGGCGCTGCGTCTGCGCGGAAATGCGGCCGATCAGCTCGGCGAGCTCGCGCGACACGCGCTGGATTTCCGCGAGCGCCTGGCCCGCCGCATCGGAGAGTTTCGCGCCCTCGACGACGCCGACCGTCGATTTTTCCATCGCGGCGACCGCATCCTGCGTGTCGGCCTGAATCGTCTTCACGATCGCTTCGATCTGCTTCGTCGCTTCGCCGGAGCGCTCGGCGAGACGCTGCACTTCCTCGGCGACCACGGTGAAGCCGCGGCCCGCTTCGCCGGCCGACGCCGCCTGGATCGCGGCGTTGAGCGCGAGCACGTTCGTCTGCTCGGTGATGTCGGCGATGAGCTCGACGATCTCGCCGATCTCGAGCGACGATTCGCCGAGACGCTTGATCCGCTTCGACGTCTCCTGGATCTGCGAGCGGATGTCGTTCATCCCCGAGATCTGGTTCTGCACGGCACTGCCGCCCTTCTCGGCGGCAGCGAGCTGCGTCTGCGCGACCTTCGCCGACTGCGCGGCGTTGTTCGCGACCTCGCTGATCGACTCGGCCATGCTGAGCACCGACGCGGATGCCTGCTGGATCTCGCGGTTCTGCCGCTGCGATGCCTCGAACAGGCGGTTCGAGATCGCCTGCGTTTCCTGCGTCGCCTTCGTCACCTGGTCGGTCGCCGAGTTGATGCCGCGCACCAGCGTGCGCAATTCCTCGATCGTGAAGTTGATCGAGTCGGCGATCGCGCCCGTCACGTCTTCGGTGACCGACGCCTGGACCGTCAGGTCGCCGTCGGCGAGATTGCCCATCTCATTGAGGAGCCGCAGGATCGCTTCCTGGTTGCGCTTGTTCTCGTATTCGCTGTCCTGCGCGCGGATGCGCGCATCGTCGAGGAACACCTTCGCAATGAGGCCGAGGCATGCGAGCGCGATCACGCCGAACAGAGTCGCGAGGCCGAGCAGCAGCGCGTGCGAGTTGGCGCCGTCCTGGTACTGCTCGGTGAGACGCGTCGTGTCGGCGAGCAGCGGCTCCGCCTCGTTGTTCACGCTGCGTCCCGCCTGCTTGGCGACGACGAGCTTCGAGATGTTCGACAGGATCGCGTTCGCCGCCGACTCGTAGCCGACGAAGCGCTTGCCGAGCTCGGTCAGGCTCGCCTTCGCGTCGTCGGACCGCACGGGCGTGAGCCGCAACGTATCGCTGCCCTTCAGGAAGCCGTTGACGATGTCGCGAAACGCCGCGATATCCTTGCCGAGCAGGAACGTGACTTCCGGATCGATTTCGTCGGACGACGCGAGCGTGTTCGCGTTCTTCGCGATCCGCTGCGACAGCACCGCGAGCTGGTTCGCGTAGTCGACCTCGCGCAGGCTGCCGCCGCTCTGGCCGATCTGTTGCGCGGCCTGGTCGGCGAGCTCGAGCAGGCCGCTGTTACCCTGGTTGATCGCATCGAGCCCGCTCGCCAGCGACGTCAGGCTCTTCTCGTTGTCGACGAGACGCGCCGCAGCGGTGTCGATGCGTTGCCAGCGTGTCTTGATGGCGCCAAGCGTTTCCCGCGCCGCGGACTGCTGCGTCGCATCGAGCACGCTGCCCTTGAACGGGCCGCCGGCAATCAGCGCTTCCAGAATCGCGTTGAAGCGTGTGCGGCTGTCGCGGACCGTGCCGAAGCCGGCGGCTTGACCCTGCGCGGCGATCGCGGAGCCGCGCGCAAGCCGCTGCGACAGCATCTGCATCTCGGTGGCGGCGGACGTGTGCAGCGACTGCTGCGTCACCGCCCGGTTGTCGAGCAGCACCATGATGATCGCCAGCGCCAGGAACGCCGCGGTGAGGACGCCCAGCACCTGGAACTGGCGAACGGCCGGCAGATCGCCGATCAGCGGGAGCTTCGACGCGCTCGGCGGACTGTTGCTCGCGCGCGAAAGCGATTCGCCGGCCGACACCGTCGTCAGCGGGTCGAAGCCGGCGGGCGAGGTGATGGTCATGCGCACCTGCGTCGTCGGCGCGTCGAAGTCGCTGTTCTCGGCCGCGCGTCCCTCACCGCCGAAAAGCTTGGTCATCTTGACTGCCATGTATCACCCCCCACGCTCGGGGCTTCGCCCCCGCGCTGCCCCCAAGGGGGCGCAATTCGTGCCTCGGGACGGCCCTTCCGCACGATCGATCACCCCCCCACGCTTGCGGCGCCGACCTGCAGGAACGCCTGATCGCGTGCGAGCATCCCGAGGTCGATTTCCTTGTAGACGACGCCGTCGGCGTCGCGCCATCCGGCCACCTGCCACGGCGGGGACGCCACGTCTTCCGCATGTGGCGAGAATTGCGCGAGATTGCGCAGGCCCAGCACCCGCTCGACGACGATGCCGGCGCTTTCGCCGCCGCGACTCGACAGCAGCACGAGCCTCGACAGGCTGGTGAGCGCGATCCTCGCGTCACCGAGGAATAGGGCAAAGTCGATGACGCTATAGAGATTGCCGCGGATGTTGGCGAGGCCCAGGAACCAGGCTTTGGTGAGCGGTACCGGCACGATCGCCGGCAGCGCGATCACTTCGCCGGCTTCGCCAAGGCGAATCAGGAAGCGACGCTTGCCGCACCCGATGCAAAGCCGCGACGACTCGACCTGCGCGGCCGTCTTGCTCGCGAGCCGGGTCGCGAGTTCCTTCTGGAACGAGCGCAGGTCGAGGCGGGCGGCGCGGGACATGACGGCGGGCGGTGTGCAGGCGGCGGATCAGCCGAGCGACGCGATCTTCGCGAGCAGCGCTTCGCGGTCGACCGGCTTCACGACGTAATCCTTCGCGCCCTGCCGAAGGCCCCAGATCTTGTCCGTTTCCTGGCTCTTCGACGTGCACATGATCACCGGGATCGACCTGGTCTCCGGGTCGCGGCTGATCGCGCGCGTCGCCTGGAACCCGTTCAGGCCGGGCATGACGACGTCCATCAGGATGAGATCGGGCTTCATCTGGCGCGCCTTGACGATCGCGTCCTCGCCGTTCTCGCTCGAGAACACGTCGTAGCCGGCTTTCGTCAGCAGGTCCTTCAGCATGTGCCGCTCGGTCGCCGAGTCGTCGACGACGAGGATTCGCTTGATGCCCATCGTGGCTCCCTTTCGCCCGGGTTGCGTCGAACGGGTTTGCGCGAGGATCGCCCGCGCGGTCGTCGGGTTGGTCATGCGTCGCTTCTCCGGGCTACGCCGCGACCGCGCGGACGTGCGCGGCGACGGCCTTCAGCAAACTTTCCTTGGTAAACGGCTTCGTCAGGTACTGGTCGGAGCCGACCATGCGACCGCGCGCGCGGTCGAACAGGCCGTCCTTCGACGAAAGCATGATCACGGGCATCGCATGGAAGCGGCTGTTCTTCTTGATCAGCGCGCAGGTCTGGTAGCCGTCGAGCCGCGGCATCATGATGTCGACGAAGACGACGTCCGGCTGGTGGTCGGCGATCTTCGCCAGCGCGTCGAAGCCGTCTTCGGCCAGGATCACCGTGCAGCCGGCCTGCAGGAGGAAGATCTCGGCGCTGCGCCGGATGGTGTTCGAGTCGTCGATCACCATCACCTTGGTGCCTGAAAGCGGGCTGCCGCCCGGATTGTCGTTGCCCATCGGCGCCTTGTACGATCCCCCACGCTCCGGCTTTACCGCGCTCGCGCCCTCCGGGGCGCCGCATGGGAATGCGCGGCATGCGGTGCCGCACCGGACCCGAAGCGAGTCTGCCATGCCCCGGGCGGGTTGCCTAGAGCATAAAGCTTGCCGGAATACGCATCTCGCCTCGAATCGGACGAAAACGCAACAGAGAGAGCATGTTTTCTCCGGCGGCCGTTGCCGTTGCGCGGCATGACGTGCCGCCGCGCGACCGGCGCCGGCGACATGCGTGACCGCCGTCGAACGGCGGGAAACGGCCGCCCTTTGCCGCGGCGACCCGTTCGCGGGCGCCAGGGATGGGTCTCAGCGGCCGAGGAACATCCGGTACGCGGGATTCTGCGACTCGTCGACGTAGTCGTAGCCCAGTCCGTCGAGAAACGTGCGGAAGAGCGCGCTGTCCGTGGGGGGGACCTGCATGCCGACGAGCACGCGGCCGTAGTCGTCGCCATGGTTGCGGTAATGGAAGAGGCTGATGTTCCAGCGCGCGCTCATCCGCTCGAGGAAGCGCATCAGGGCGCCGGGGCGCTCCGGAAATTCGAAGCGATAGAGGATCTCGTGCTCCGCGGCCGGCGCGTGGCCGCCGACCAGATGACGCACGTGCAGCTTCGCCATTTCGTTGTCCGACAGGTCGTACGCGTCGATCCGCGCGCGCTTCAGATCGGCGAGCAGTTGCGCCGTCTCGCGCCGGTCGGCGACCTCGATGCCGACGAACAGATGCGCGACCTCGGCATCCGCGTAGCGATAGTTGAATTCGGTGATCGAGCGCTTGCCGAGGAGCGCGCAGAACTCGCGGAAGCTGCCGCGCCGCTCGGCAATGCTGACCGCCAGGATCGCCTCACGCTGCTCGCCCAGTTCCGCGCGCTCGGCCACGAAGCGAAGCCGGTCGAAGTTCATGTTCGCGCCGCACGCGATCGCGACGAACGTGCGGTCCTTCGCCCGCGTCTTGGCGACCCACGCCTTGACGCCCGCGACGGCGAGCGCGCCGGCGGGCTCGAGGATCGCCCGCGTGTCCTCGAACACGTCCTTCAGCGCCGCGCACGTCGCGTCGGTATCGACGACGACGACCTCGTCGACGTACTTCCGCGCCAGCCGGAACGTCTCGCGGCCGACCTGCTTCACCGCGACGCCGTCGGCAAAGAGACCGACGTGCGGCAGCACGACGCGGCGCCCGGCCGCAAGCGAGCGCGCCATCGCGTCGGAATCCTCGGGCTGCACGCCGATGATCGCGACTTCGGGCCGTACCCGCTTCACGTACGCGGCAATGCCGCTTACGAGTCCGCCGCCGCCGATCGCGACGAAGATCGCGTCGAGCGGTCCTTGCCACTGACGCAGGATTTCCATGCCGATCGTGCCCTGCCCCGCGATGACGTCCGGGTCGTCGTACGGATGCACGAACGTCCCGCCTTGCGCGTGCTGCAGCTCCTGCGCCTTGTCGTAGGCGTCCGAATACGAATCGCCGTGCAGCACGACGCGCGCGCCGCGCGCCTCGACCGCGGCGATCTTGATGCGCGGCGTCGTGACCGGCATCACGATCGTCGCAATGCAGCCGAGCCGCTGCGCCGCGAGCGCGACGCCCTGCGCGTGATTGCCGGCCGACGCGGCGATCACGCCGCGTGCGCGCTCGGCCGGCGTCATGTGCGCCATCTTGTTGTACGCGCCGCGCAGCTTGAACGAGAACACCGCCTGCTCGTCCTCGCGCTTCAGCAGCACGCGATTGCGAAGACGCGCCGACAACGCGGGCGCGAGTTCGAGCGGCGTCTCGACCGCGACGTCGTAGACCTTCGCGGTCAGGATCTTCTGCAGGTAGTCGATGGCCACGGCGACGGGCGCAGGCAGTGACGCAAAGCCTGTGAGCGTAGCAGGCGCGGTGCGCGCCTGAGCCTGCGCGCTTCACGCATCGCCGTTGCGCGCACATTCGCACGTCGCGCGCGCGATTCGCGCCCGGGACACTTTGGCGCGCTCAGGCGACGTTCGGCTGGCAGCTCGTCGTCACGTCACCGCGCGATCGCGATCGCGCGGCCCACTGTCGCGACGGTCCGCCGCGCCAGCCATCGGGCAGGGGGCGGCATCGTCCGAGAGAATGACGCCGTAGCCTGTCGCGTGAAGCTCGCGCGCCACGGCGGAGCCCACCTCGTCGCAACGCTCGACGACGACGAGCGGCCGGCTCGGTGGCGATCGGTGTATCCGCATGCGCTCGCTCGATCTCGGGCGACGATGATTGCCACCGCACGCTACAGGCGCATGACAGCCGCGTTTCCTTTGTTACACGCGTTGCGATCATGCTTCAAGCCGAGATCGCCATGACGAGCGATGCGCCCGCACCGGCTACGTCACCGCGCAGCCAAAGAACTTCACCCGTGCGCAGCGCCCGATCGAGCGGCTCGCCGTCGAGCAGCAGCGACGCGACCAGGCCGAGCGTCGGCTGGTGGCCGACGACGAGGACCGACGTGGGGGCATCCGGCCAGTCTGCGGCGTCGAGCACCGTATCCGCCGTCGCGCCCGGTGCAACGCGCTCGTCGGTGGTGAAAGCCCGGCCAAGTGCCTGCGCCGTTTGCTGCGCGCGAAGCGCCGGCGACGCGACGATCGTGCAATCGCCGGGCAGGCGCGCGTCGAGCCATTGCGCGATCTGCGCCGCTTGCCTGAAGCCGAGCGGCGTCAGCGGGCGCAACCCGTCGGGCACGCCCGGAGCAGCATCGCAGTGGCGCCACAGGATCAGATCCATCGCCGATCGTCGCGCCGGCGCGCGCGGGCTCAGGCGGCCGCGACGGCCCGCGACTCGTCCTCTTCGAGCGCAAGCCAGATGCAGCCGGCCTTGCATTCGCGCGCGAGCGCGTCGAGATAGGCGCGATGTGCGACGAGCTCCGCGTCGTCGGGCACGACGCGCACGACGACGTAGCGCCCGGCGCCGACCGCCACGCCGTCGACGGCAGCAACCGCGGGAAGCGACGGCGCATACATGTCGATGACGAGCGTTTCCTGCCCGCGCGTCATCGCGAGGTAGACCTCCGCAAGCAGCTGGGCATCCAGCAGCGCGCCGTGCAGCGTGCGATGCGCGTTCGACACGCCGAAACGCTCGCACAGCGCATCGAGGTTGTTGCGCTTGCCGGGGAAGCCCTCGCGCGCGAGCGCGAGCGTGTCGACGAGGCTCGCGTAGATCGACGTCGAGCGTGGCAACCCGCAGAGGTCGAATTCGGCGTCGAAGAACGCGACGTCGAACGGCGCGTTGTGAATGATCCATTCGGCGTCGCGCGCGAAGTGGATGAACTCGCGGGCGACGTCCGCGAAACGCGGCTTGCCCCGGAGGTCGTCGCGCGTCATGCCGTGCACTTCGGTCGCCGCGACGTCGATGTCGCGCTCGGGATCGATCCGGTAATGCAGGTGCCGCCCGGTCAGCCTGCGATTGACCACCTCGACCGCGGCGATCTCGATGATCCGGTGACCCTGCTTCGGATCGAGGCCGGTGGTTTCGGTGTCGAGGAGGAGTTGGCGCATGTCAGTGGCGCCGGGCCGCCCCAAGCCACTGATCCGCCCCCCGGGGGGCAGCGAGCGAAGCGAGCGTTGGGGGATGTTTCATCTCAGTGGCGCCGGGCCGCCTCAAGCCACTGATCCGCCCCCCGGGGGGCAGCGAGCGAAGCGGGCGTGGGGGCATGTTTCATCCCAGGATCGGCGATCTAGGATCGGGGGAGCGTTTGCGCTTGACGGAAATCGGCGGCTGCGACAAGGAAGGGCGAAGCGATAGGCTGAATGTCGTCAGCCCACGAAGCCCGCAAATCTCTGCCGCCCCTCAATCCGCGCTCCCAAATCCTATTTCCTGTACTTCTGTATTGTCGACTGTATCTCCGCGATCGCCCGCTCGATCTCGTCGTCGGTCAGATCGCGCTTCTCGCCGCTGCGCTCGGCGAGCGTCACCGTCGCGTCGACCTGCGTCTCGAATTGCCCGAGTGCGAGATTGTCCGTCGTCGTCGGCTCATCCGCCAGCGTTTCGGGACCCCAGCGCACGATGATCGCCGACAGGTTGTCCCCTTCCGGGCCGCCGCGCTTCTCGGCTTCGCGCATCATCTGCGGCGCCGTCGTCAGGATCGGCGTCGACGTCAGCATCGTTGACATCTCGCGCTGCGGAAACACGCTCCACAGCCCGTCGGTGCAAAGGATCAGCAGGTCGCCGTTCAGCACCGGCGTGCGCCGCGACAGGTCGATCACCGGATCCGCCATGCCGCCGAGGCAGCTGAAGATCTTGTTGCGATCGGGGTGCATGACGACCTCTTCGGGCGTGATCAGTCCCTGGTCGACGAGGTACTGCACTTTCGAGTGATCCTTCGTCGTCCCGATCACCTTGCCCTGGCGCATCAGGTAGAAGCGCGAATCGCCGACGTGCGACCAGTACGCGTGCCCGCCCTGCACGACGACGGCGACGCAGGTCGTGCGCGGCGTCTCGAGCATCGAGAACTGGTTCGCGTACGAACCGAGCGCCGCGTGCGCGCGAAGCATCGTGTCCTGCATGAACTTGAGCGGATTGCGCAGGATCGGCTTCGCCTCCTGCTGGAAGCGCTCGATGAAAAGCCGTACCGCGATCTGCGCGGCGATCTCGCCGCCGACGTGACCGCCCATGCCGTCGGCGATCACGAGCAGCAGCGTCTCGCGACTGTACGTGTAGGCGATGCGGTCCTGGTTGACCTCGCGCGCGCCCTTGCGCGACTCCTGGAAGATCGTGAAACGCATTAAGCCGACCGCGCTTAGACGCTGATCTCCGAGAACAGCAGCCGCTTCAGGTTGCCGAAGAACGTGAGCTTGCGCTTGATCGGCGCGATGTCGCGAATCGCGCGCTGCAGCGCGAACACGCTCTGCGGGCGCTCGAGCGGATCGAGCCGCAGGCACCAGTCGATCACTTCCAGCAGATTGTCGGAATACTGTCCCGACCAGATCTTCTTCGCGGAGACCAGGTGATCTTCCTGCACCCGCGCGTCGGCCGCCTGCGGCGCGAACGCGGCAAGGCAGGCGAACATCGAGGCGCCGGTGCCGTAGACATCGGTCCACGGGCCGAGGCGGTCGTGGTCGCGGTACTGCTCGGGCGCGGCGAACCCGGGCGTGTACATCGGCGCGAGCTTCGGGCGGTTCGTCGTCAGCGTCTGCCGCGCGGCGCCGAAGTCCAGCAGCACGGGACTGCCGTCGGTACGCAGGTAGATGTTCGCCGGCTTGATGTCGAGGTGCAGAATCTTGTGCGTATGCACCTCGCGGAGCCCGTTCAGCAATTGCATGAAGACCTGCCGCACGAAGCGCTCCGACATCTGGTCCTGGCGCATCTGGATCTGCTGCTGCAGCGTGCGGCCGCGCTCGTAGCGCATCACCATGTAGACCGTCTCGTTCGCGCGGAAGAAATTCAGCACGCGCACGACGTTCGGATGGTTGATCTTGGCAAGCGCGCGCCCTTCCTCGAAGAAGCACTTCATTCCGTAGCGGAACGACGTCAGGTTCTCGGCCGAGCTTGCGCGCACGATGTCGCCCTCGGTGCGCAACACGAGCGACGACGGCAGGTATTCCTTGATCGCAACCGGCTGGCCGGTCTCGTCGAACGCCCGATAGACGATCGAGAACCCGCCGCGGCTGATCTGCCGATCGATGCGGTAGTTGAGGAGCGCGTAGCCGCCGGGCAGCGCTTGGTTGGTGGCGGGCATTCGTGGACGGGTCAGCGGCGGGGCGCGATCGGACGGTACATGCCCGCAAGTCGCGTGCCAGAGCTCCCCGTTTGCCTTGCGCGAGGAGCGCAGAACGCATACATTCTCCCGATGCCGACACCGAATGTAAAGCCAAAAGTGCGCGCCAGCGGGCGCTTATTCACGGTTTTTTCGTCATGATTCTCAGCATGACGGGCTTCGCCGCCGCGAGTGCCGAATTGCCGGGCATTTCGCTTGCTGTCGAGCTCCGCTCGGTCAATCACCGCTACCTCGACGTCACCGTCAAGCTGCCCGACGAACTGCGCACGCTCGAAGGACCGCTCCGGGAGCAGGTCGCCGCCGTGCAGAAGCGCGGCAAGGTCGAGTGCCGGGTCTCGCTCTCGCGCACCGTCGGCGCGGCCGCCGCGATCGCGATCAACGCCGAGCGCGTCGCGCAGCTCGGCAACGCGGCCGCTTCCGTCGCGCGCACGGTTCCCGGTACGCCGCCGCTCACGGCCGCCGACATCCTCCGCTGGCCCGGCGTGATGGTCGATGCGACGATTTCTTCGGAAGCGCTCGCCGAGCAGGTCGACGCGCTCGTCCAGCAGGCGCTCGCCGAGCTCACCGAGGCGCGGGCGCGCGAGGGTGCGAAGCTGCGCGCGGTTCTCGACGCGCGCTGCGGGGACGTCGAAACGCAGGTCGCCCGCGTTGCGCCGCGCATCCCGGCACTTCACGCCGCATTCCTGTCGAAGCTCGGCGCGCGGCTCGCCGAGGCCGGGCTCGACGCGAACGAGGATCGGCTGAAGCAGGAGCTCGCGCTCTTTGCGACCAAGATCGACGTCGCCGAAGAGGTTGCGCGGCTCGTCACGCACGTGGCGGAGGTGCGACGCGTGCTCGCGCAGGGCGGCAGCGTCGGGAAGCGCCTGGACTTTCTCGCGCAGGAACTGCACCGGGAAGCGAATACGCTCGGCTCGAAGTCGGTCGATGCGGAGCTGTCGCAGGTGTCGCTCGAGCTCAAGGTATTGATCGAGCAGATGCGCGAGCAGGTCCAGAATCTGGAATAGACAATAGACATGAGCAGCGCAGGGCCGCCCCAAGCTGCGAATTGCGCCCCCTGCGGGGGCAGCGCAGCGGCGAAGCCGCAAGCGTGGGGGGACCCATGACCATTACGACGCAAAGCCCCGGCGCCGCGGGCTGCCTCTTCGTCGTCGCCGCACCATCGGGCGGCGGCAAGAGCAGCATGGTCAACGCGCTGCTCGAGCGCGAGCCTGGCATCCGCCTGTCCGTCTCGTACACGACGCGGCCGCCGCGTCCCGGCGAGTCGGAAGGCCATCACTACCACTTCGTCGACGTGCCGACGTTTCTCGCGCTCAAGGAACGCGGTGAATTTCTCGAGCACGCCTTTGTCCACGGCAACTGGTACGCTACATCGGCAACGTGGCTCAAGGCCCAGGTGGCGGCCGGGCAGGACGTGCTGCTCGAGATTGACTGGCAGGGCGCCGCGCAAGTGCGCCGGCTAATCCCCGACTCGGTGCACATCTTCATCCTGCCGCCGTCGCTCGAGGCGCTGCAGGAGCGGCTCTTGAAGCGCGCGCAGGATTCGGAGGCGGTGATCGAACAGCGGCTCGCCGCGGCGCTTCAGGAGATGCGCCACTGCGGAGAGTTCGATTATGTTATTATGAATCAGGACTTTGCGCGGGCCGTCGACGATCTGTCGGCGATCGTGCGCGCCGCGCGGCTCACGGCTCCTCGCCAACAGGTTCGTCACGCGAAGGCGCTCGCCCAACTTCTATCGAACGACGTTTAAAGGTCACCATGGCACGGATCACGATCGACGACTGTCTCGCGAGAATTCCCAACCGCTTCGAGCTCACGCTCGCGGCCACCAACCGTGCACGACAGATCACGTCGGGCGCGGCGCCGCTGCTCGAGCCCGACCGCGACAAACCCACGGTAATCGCGCTGCGCGAGCTCGCCGCCGGCAAGGTCGGCATCGAAATGCTGCACAAGATGACGCCGACTCCGTCGATCTAAACCGGAGACTTCGCACCACGATGGCCGAGATCGCCGAATTCACGCGGCACCTCGGGCATTACCTGCCCTCGCCCGACATCGCGCTCGTCGAGCGGGCATTCGAATTTTCCGAATCGGCGCACCGCGGCCAGTTCCGCAAGTCGGGCGAGCCGTTCATCACGCATCCGCTCGCCGTCGCGAGCATCCTGTCCGAATGGCGGCTCGATGCCGAAGGGCTCGCGGCCGCGCTCTTGCACGACGTGATGGAGGACACCTCCGTCACGCGAAGCGAGCTCGAGACGATCTTCGGCAAGCCGGTCGCCGCGATGGTCGACGGGCTCTCCAAGCTCGACCAGATCGAGTTCGCGACACGCGAGGACGCGCAGGCGGAGAGCTTTCGCAAGATGCTGCTTGCGATGGCACGCGACGTGCGCGTCATCCTGATCAAGCTCGCCGACCGCCTGCACAACATGCGCACGCTCGACGCGATGGCGCCCGGCCATCGCCGGCGCATCGCGCGCGAGACGATCGACATCTACGCGCCGATCGCGAACCGGCTCGGTCTGAACGCGCTCTTCCTCGAGCTGCAGGACCTGTCGTTCAAGCACCTCTATCCGCTGCGCTACCGGATCCTCGCGCACGCGATCAAGACGGCGCGCGGCAACCGCCGCGAGGTGATGAACCGGCTGCTCGACGTGATCCGCGAAGGATTCGCCCGCGCGAACATCGCGGCCGTCGTCACCGGGCGCGAGAAGACCGTCTACTCGGTCTACAAGAAGATGCGCGAGAAGCACTACACGTTCTCGCAGGTGTTCGACATCTACGGTGTGCGCGTGCTCGTCGCCGACAAGTCGACGTGCTATGCGGCGCTCGGCGTGCTGCACGAGCTCTACAAGCCGATTCCCGGCAAGTTCAAGGATTACATCGCGATCCCGAAGGCGAACGGCTACCAGTCGCTGCACACGACGCTGTTCGGGCCGTTCGGTACGCCGCTCGAGGCGCAATTGCGCACGCACGACATGCATCGCGTCGCCGAGGCGGGCGTGGCGGCCCACTGGCTCTACAAGTCGGGCGGCCAGCTCGACCTCGCCGAGGCGCAGCGCGAGACGCATCGCTGGCTGCAGAGTCTGCTCGAGATCCAGTCGGAATCGCGCGACTCGAAGGAATTCCTCGAGCACGTGAAGGGCGACCTGTTTCCCGACGAGATCTACCTCTTCACGCCGAAGGGCAAGATCATGGCGCTGCCCCGCGGCGCCACGGCCGTCGATTTCGCCTACGGCGTGCACACCGACATCGGTCATCACTGCGTCGCCGCGCGGATCAATTACGAGCTTCTGCCGTTGCGCACCGAATTGAAGAACGGCGACCACGTCGAGATCCTGACGTCGCCGACGGCGCGGCCGAGTCCGTCGTGGCTGTCGTTCGTCGCCACCGGCAAGGCGCGCTCGCGGATCCGCCATTACCTGAAGGGCCTGCAGCAGAAAGAATCAGCGGCGCTCGGCGAGCGGCTTTTGAATCAGGCGCTCGCGACGCTCAACATCGAGCCCGAGTCGATCACGTGGGACCGCTGGGAGGCGCTCGCCCGCGAATATGGCGCGAAGACCGAGCTCGACATCCTCGCCGACATCGGCCTCGGCAAGCGGCTGTCATTCGTCGTCGCCCAGGCATTGACGCGCCAGCCGGGGAAGCCCGACGAGTCGTTGCATGCGCACGGAGGGGCGGCGAAGCCCGCCGCGCTGACGCTGCGCGGCGTCGAAGGCGTCGCGATCCAGTACGCGAAATGCTGCCGGCCGGTGCCCGGCGATGCGATCGTCGGCCAGTTCCGCAAGGGCCAGGGATTGATCGTGCATCTGCGCGATTGCGCGAGCCTGCGCAAGCAGCGCTTCGACGGTGGCGAGTTGGTCGACGTCGAATGGGCGTCCGACGTGCAGGGCGTATTCGACTCGGGATTGCGCGTGCTGGTCACCGATCGGCGCGGCGTGCTGGCCGAGCTGGCGACGGCGGTCGGTGATGCGGATGCGAACATCGACACCGTGTCGATGGAGCGGCCGGACGGTAGCGACGTCGCGATGTTCTTCGGCGTGCAGGTGCGCGACCGGCGGCATCTCGCCAACGTGATGCGCGCACTGCATCGGATTCCCGACGTGCGCCGCGTGCAACGCGCGCGCACCTGAGCGCCGATCGGGGGCGATCGGCGCTCGCCGCCGCGGTCAGACGCGCTCTTTCGCGAGCATCTGCTGCAGTTCGCCCGACTGGTACATCTCGCGCATGATGTCGCAACCGCCGACGAACTCGCCGTCGACGTAGAGCTGCGGGATTGTCGGCCAGTTCGAGTATTCCTTGATCCCCTGCCGAAGCGCGTCGTCCTGCAGGATGTTGTAGGACGCGAAATCGGTGACGCCGCAGCGCCTCAGGATCTCGGTCGCGGTCGCCGAGAAGCCGCATTGCGGAAACTCGGGCGTCCCCTTCATGTACAGCACCACGCGGGCTTGCGTGACCTGGTCCTTGATCGTGTCGTGGATGTCGCTCATGTCGTGGCTCCGGGGAGGCGGTGATCGTTCGATTCTACTAAATGCTTTCTCCGGCCCGAGTTTCAAGTGAAGCACCGTTCACCCGCGCTTCGCGCTCCCTCTCCCCGCTGGCGGGGAAGGGGTTGGAGTGAGGGCCTACTCCTTCACTGCCCCGGTGAGCCCCGACACGTAATACTCGACGAAGAACGAGTAGAGGATCGCGACCGGCAGCGAGCCGAACAGCGCGCCGGCCATCAGCGAGCCCCACTGGTAGACGTCACCTTCGACGAGCTCGGTGACGACGCCGATCGGCACCGTCTTCACTTCCGACGACGAGATGAACGTCAGCGCATAGATGAACTCGTTCCAGGACAGCGTGAAGGCGAAGATGCCGGCGGAGATCAGCCCGGGCACGGCGAGCGGCAGGACGATCTTGACGAGGACCTGCCAGCGGCTCGCGCCGTCGATCAGCGCGCACTCCTCGAGCTCGAACGGGATCGTCTTGAAGTAGCTCATCAGGAGCCAGGTGCAGAACGGGATCAGGAACGTCGGGTACGTGAGGATCAGCGCAAGCCGCGTGTCGAAGAGGTGGAGCTTGTAGACCATCGCCGCGAGCGGGATGAACAGGATCGACGGCGGCACGAGGTACGCGAGGAAGATGCTCATCCCCACGTAGCGCGAGCCCTTGAAGCGCAGGCGTTCGATCGCATACGCCGCGAGCACGCTGCAGGCGATCGACACGAACGTCGCCACCACGGACACCAGCACGGTGTTCCACAGCCACTCGGGGTAGCCGGTGCGAAAGAACAGCTTCTCGATGTGCGCGAGCGTCGGATGGATCACCCAGAACGGATTCCCGGTGCGCGACAGCAACTCGGCGTCGGGCTTGATGCTCGTGATCACCATCCAGTAGAACGGAAACAGCAGCACGATCACGAAGACGCCGAGCGGGATCCACACGGTGACGATGCGCCGCGGCAGCGAAACGAGATAGCTCATCCCCTGCGAATCGCTCGCGCGGGGCACGGTGATGGCGGCGGGTAATTCGACGTCGGGTCTCATCGGCGTTCGCTCGGCGGGTTAATCCTTGCCTCCCTGCTGCCAGGCGCGCCGCTGCAGACCGAAATACGACACCAGGATCGCCGCGAGCAGGAACGGCACCATCGCCGTCGCGATCGCCGCGCCTTCGCCGAGGCTGCCGCCGGGAATGGCGCGCTGGAACGACAGCGTCGCCATCAGGTGCGTCGCGTTGAGCGGCCCGCCGCGCGTCAGCACGTAGATCAGCTGGAAGTCGGTGAACGTGAACAACACCGAGAACGTCATCACGACCGCGATGATCGGCGTCAGGAGCGGGAGCGTGACGTAGCGAAACTGCTGGAACGGGGTCGCCCCGTCGAGGCTGGCGGCTTCGTAATACGACGGCGAGATCGTCTGCAGGCCTGCGAGCAGCGTGATCGCGACGAACGGCACGCCGCGCCAGATGTTCGCCGCGATCGTCGAGAAGCGCGCGTTCCACGGGTCGCCGAGAAAGTCGATGTACTGCGTGATGAGCCCCATTTTCACGAGGAGCCAGCTCAGGATCGAGAACTGCGAGTCGTAGATCCACCAGAACGCGATCGCCGACAGCGCGGTCGGCACGATGAACGGCAGCAGCACGATCGCGCGCAGGAACGCCTTGAACGGCAGGTGCTGGTTCAGGATCAGCGCGAGCCAGAGCCCGAGGCCGAACTTGATGACGCTCGCGACGACCGTGTAGAAGATGGTGTTGAAGAGCACGAGCCGCGTGACCGGGTCGTGCCACAGGAAGTCGAAGTTGCCGAGGCCGATGAACTCGCCGGGCCGGCCGACCTTGGCATCGGTGAAGCCGAGCCACGTGCCGAGGCCGAGCGGATACGTGAGGAAGACGAGCAGGATCAGCGCGCTCGGCAGCATGAACAGCAGCCCCAGCGCGTTACGGTTGTCCTGCAGGCGAGCAGTGAAGGAGGCCACGGAAGCGAAGATAGCGAGGAACAAGCCGGGTGCGCCGCAAGGCGCACCCGACGAAATCACCGGGGAACGGCGTCAGCGCGATTCGGCAGAACGAAAACCGCGCTTTGCGCGCGTTGACCGTCGCCTTGACGAGGTCGAACGCGCGCCGATATTGCGTCGCGCCGACGAGGCGCTGACCAACACAAAAGCGCGTGCCGGCGCGGCGCAATATCAAACCTTGTAATAGCGTTCGGCGCGCTTTTGCGCCCGCTCGGCCGCTTCCTTCGGCGAGCGCGTGCCCGATGCGGCTTCCGCGACCATGTTCACGACGATGAAATCCGCGAGCGCACCCGCCGAGGCGTAGCCCATCTTGCCGGCGTAGCCCGAGGGCAGCATGTTCTTCATGGAATCGCGATACGGCGTGATCTTCGGATCCGACGTCCAGATCGGGTTCTTCTCGTAATGGCGAAGCGCCGGCGTCACGTAGCCGATCGACGCTTCTACCCACGGATCCATCTGCTCGGGCTCCATCATGAAGCGCAGGAATTCCTTCGCGGCCTTCGGATACTTCGTGTACTTGAAGATCATCTGGTTGAAGAACAGCTGAAACTCGGTCGGCTTGCCGATCGGCCCGATCGGCATGTTCGCGTGGTAGGTGTCGGCCGCAATCTCCTTCAACTTCGCCTCCGGCGAATTCTTGGCGGCGAAGTAGATCGAGATCCCGTTGTTCGTGAGCGAGAGCTGGCTGTCGAGGTAGGCCTTGTTGTTGTTCGAGTCCAGCCACGAAAGGGTGCCGGGCACGAACGCCGGGTAGAGCTCCTTGACGTATTCGAGGGCCTTCAGCGTCTCGGGGCTGTCGATCACCACCTTGTTGTGCTGGTCGACGAGCTTGCCGCCGTGCGCCCACACGATCCACTGGCACCACGTATTCGCATCGCCGGTGGCGTTGCCGAGCGCGAACCCGGGCGGGGTGCCCTTCTCTTTCAGCGCCTTGCAGAGCTTGAGGAAGCCGTCGGTGTCCTTCGGAAACGCGTCGAACCCCGCGGCCTTCACCTGGCTCTGCCGATAGACCATGCACACGCCCGCCACGCCGAGCGGCACGCCGATCCATTTCTTGCCGTCCGGCCGCAGGTACGGATCGCACACCGGGTAGAAGCCACCGAGCCGGTTGCCGAGCGACGTGCACACGTCGGTCACGTCGACGAGCTTTTCGGGATACAGGTTCGCGTCGTCGTTCGTCGACAGGATGATGTCGGGACCCGCGCCGGTGTTCGCCGCGACCGCCGCCTTCGGCCGCACGTCCTCCCAGCCTTCCTTGTCGACGCGCACCTCGATGCCGTACTTGTCCTCGAACTTCTTGACGTTCTTCAGGTACGTGTCCCAGTCGGCCGGGACGAACTGGCTCCAGCGCAGCACGCGGAGCTTCGCGCCCTTCTCGGGCGTGAACTGCTGCGCATAGGCGCTCTTGACGAAGATCATCGGCCCGACCGCGGCGCCGGCGGCAAGGCCCGCCGACGTCTTCAGGAATTTGCGACGCTTGAATTCGCTCACGGCTTACTCCTCCTAGGGTTTTCAGGAACGAAACGCAACGAACGTCAACCGGCGAGGCGCGTCCCCGTCGCCGCGTCGAAGAGATGAGCGCGCGCAAGATCCGGTGCGAGCGCGACCCGATCGCCGGCGCGACACGCGACGCGATCGCGAACGAGCGACGTCACTTCCTGGCCGTTGAATCGGCAGAACAGTTGCGTGTCGGCGCCGGTCGGCTCGACCACCACCACCTCGGCCGGCAGCCCGTCGCTGGCCGCGAGCGCGCAATGCTCCGGGCGCATGCCGTACAGCACGGGTTGGCCGTCTGTCGCGCGGGCGTTCATGGGAACCGGCAGGCGGACGCCACCTTCGAATTCGACGGTCGGCGCGCCGCCGTTGACGCGCGCAACGCCCGGCACGAGGTTCATCGCGGGTGAGCCGATGAACGCGGCGACGAACGTGTTCACGGGACGATCGTAGAGGTCGAGCGCGTTCCCGGACTGCTCGACGACGCCGTCGCGCATCACGACGATACGGTCGGCCATCGTCATCGCTTCGATCTGGTCGTGCGTGACATAGATCGACGTCGTCCGCAGTCGCTGGTGCAGCTCCTTGATCTCGGTACGCATCTGCACGCGCAGCTTCGCGTCGAGGTTCGACAGCGGCTCGTCGAACAGGAACACCTGCGGATCGCGCACGATCGCTCGGCCCATCGCCACCCGCTGGCGCTGCCCTCCCGAAAGCTGACGTGGAAAACGGTCGAGATAGCTCGCGAGGCCGAGAATGCCCGCCGCGCGGTCGACGCGTTGCTTGATGTCGGCCGCCGAACGCTTGGCGAGCTTCAGTGCGAACGACATGTTGTCGCGCACCGTCATGTGCGGGTAGAGCGCGTAGTTCTGGAACACCATCGCGATGTCGCGCTCCTTCGGCCGCACGTTGTTGACGACCTTGCCGCCGATCGCGATCTCGCCTCCGGTGATTTCCTCGAGGCCGGCGATCATGCGCAAGAGCGTCGACTTGCCGCAGCCCGACGGACCGACCAGCACACAGAACTCGCCATCGGCGATCGCGACGTCCACGCCACGAATCACTTCGGTCTGGCCGAATCGCTTGTGCACCGCGGTGATGTTGACTGCTGCCATCAATGATTCCCTCTCCTCGGCGTTCGCGTCCCGTGCACGACCGGATAGTCGGGCCGGCCGGTCTGCCACCACGTGACGATGTTCTCCGCCGCCTTCCGCCGCAACTCCTGCTCCGCCTCGACCGAATAGAACGCGCTGTGCGGCGTCAGGATGACGCGCGGGTCGGTCAGAAGCGGCGAGTCGCGCGGCACCGGCTCCTCGGGCAGCACGTCGAGCGCCGCGCCGCGCACCGTTCCCGCATCGAGCGCGGCAACCAGGGCGGCGACGTCGACGACGCCACCGCGCGACGTGTTGACCAGCGTCAGCCCCGGCTTCGCTGCCGCGAAGAAGCGTTGGTCGATCATTCCGCGTGTCGTCTTGTCGAGCGGCGTGTGGAGCGACACGATATCAGACTGCGCGGCGAGCGCATCGAGCGAGCGGACGCGTTCGACGTACGCGGGGAAGTCGCCATCGATCAGGCAGGGGTCGTAGGCGACCACGCGGCGCACGACGTTTCGCGCGACATGCGCCATGCGCTTGCCGATGCGGCCGAGCCCGACGATGCCAAGCGTCAGGTCATGCGGGCGACGCAGCGTTCCGCCCGACAGGTAATGCCAGCGCCCGGCGCGAACGTCGTCGTGATAGCGCGTGACATTGCGAATCGACGCGAGCGCCAGCGCGAGGGCGTGCGTCGCCACTTCACCGACGCCGTAGTCGGGCGAGTTCGCGACCCAGACGCCTTGCGCCTCGCACGCGGCCGTGTCGACCGTGTCGAAGCCGGCGCCGATGCGGCTCACGATGCCGAGGGTCGGCAACGCGGCGACGACGCCGTCCGTGATCGGCGCGTACTGCAGCAGTATGCCGACGCAGTCGCGCGCCGCGTCGATGACCTGCGCTTCGCTCCTGCATTGCGCGAGCACAAGCGACAGGTTCGCCCCCGCGAAGATCTCGCGCTCGAGAGCGACGTCGGGAAAATCGTAGTCGGCGAAGAGGATTTGCGGCATTCAGTCGGGAACGGCCGCCCGACGGATCCGCCGCCGGTTGGCAGCCAACGGCGCGAGCGTAAGGGGATGCTCCATCAGTCGCGCAGGGCCGTCCCAAGCGATTGATCAGCCCCCGCGGCAGCGAGTGAAGCGAGCGTGGGGGATGTTCCATCCTGCGGCCCGAAAGGTACGCGTGCGCATGGCGAAGCGTCAAGGGCATAGAATCGGCCGACGCGAACGAACCGATGGAGGAGTGACGCATGAACGCGCAGGCCCGTCCCGAGCACGAACCCGCCCGTGAAACGCGAAGCGCGCAGCGCCGTTCGACGGCGCCGCTACGCACGACGATCGCCGGAAGCCTGCCGAAGCCGTCGTGGCTCGCCGAGCCGGAGGCGCTGTGGGCCGCCTGGAAGCTCGAGGGCAACGCACTCTTCGAAGGCAAGCGTGACGCGGTGCGACTCGTGGTTCGCGACCAGGAACGCGCCGGCATCGACATCGTGAGCGACGGCGAGCAGACGCGCCGCCACTTCGTGACGACGTTCATCGAGGGCCTGGATGGCGTCGACTTCGAGCATCGCAAGACCGTGCGCATCCGCAACCGCTACGATGCATCGGTGCCCGTCGTCGTCGGCGCGGTCGCGCGGCGGCAGCCGATCTTCGTCGACGACGCGGCGTTCCTCCGCGCGCAGACCGACCGCGCCGTCAAGTACACGCTGCCGGGTCCGATGACGATGGTCGACACGCTGTCCGACGCCCACTACGGCAGCCGGGAGAAGCTCGCCTGGGCCTTCGCCGAAATCCTGAACGAGGAGGCGCGGGCGATCGCCGCGGCGGGCGTCGACGTCGTCCAGTTCGACGAGCCGGCGTTCAACGTCTATTTCGACGAGGTGCGCGACTGGGGCGTCGCGGCGCTGGAGCGCGCCGCGCAGGGCGTTTCATGCACCAAAGCTGTGCACATTTGCTACGGTTACGGGATCAAGGCGAACATCGACTGGAAGAAGACGCTCGGCAGCGAATGGCGCCAGTACGAAGCAACCTTCCCTCGGCTGGCCGCGTCGACGATCGACCAGGTGTCGCTCGAGTGCGTGCATTCACACGTGCCGATCGACCTGATCGGGCTCCTCGAAGGAAAGGACGTCCTGGTCGGCGCGATCGACGTCGCGACCGACCGGGTCGAGACGCCCGAGGAGGTCGCCGACGTGATCCGGCAGGCGTTGCGCTTCGTGCCGGCCGGCCGGCTGTACCCCTGCACGAACTGCGGGATGGTCCCACTCGCGCGCGACGTGGCCCGGCAGAAATTGCGCGCGCTCGGCGCCGGCGCCGAACTCGTCCGGCGCGAGTTGAATTGACGTCCTAACGGGGCATGGGTCCGGCGCGACTCCGAACGCCGAATCCCGCGTCTGGCGTGGCTTTCGACGCAACACGAAACGGGCCGCCCACCGGAAAGTTGTCGCTTTTTTGCGAAAAGTGACGTATAGTGCGCGCCGTGTTTTGTTCCAAGCAGTAAAGGCACGCTCTGTACGACCGCCACGCAGTCGTTCGACCGCCGTACTTTCCTTGAGATCGAAACATCGGCCGGGCAACGTCCCGTTTACTTCTCGTACTTAAG
>DATNGN010000014.1:0-12349 GCA_035605875.1 Casimicrobiaceae bacterium | reverse complement strand
ACAGTGCGTATTCCTGGAAGACAACCGCACGCTCCCAGCCCGGCTCGGTGATGATCTTGCCGCCAACCTTGAGCTCGCCGCGCGTCGGCTGCTCGAAGCCCGCGAGCAGATTGAGGAGCGTCGTTTTGCCGCAGCCGCTCGGTCCCACGATCGAGAAGAACTCGTTCTCCTCGACCTGGAAGTCGACATCGAGCAGGGCGAGCAGCGGCTCGCCCTTCATCGACACATGGACCTTGCTGACGTTGGCGACGTCGACTTGAATCATGGTCGCACTACTGCCGATGCCAGGGCATCGCGAACCGTGCCGCCTGCCGCATCAGGTAATCGAGCACGAGGCCGAGCGCGCCGATCAGCACCATACCGAGCAGGATGTAGTCGCTGCGAAACAGCGTGCGCGCGTTGTTGATCATGTAACCGAGACCGCTCGGCGCCGCGACGAGCTCGCCGGCGACGAGCGCCATCCAGCCGATGCCGAGGCCGATGCGGATGCCGGTGAAGATGTGCGGCAGTGCCGCCGGAAGGACGACGGTCAGGAACAGCTCGCGCGGCCGCGCGCCGAGCGACAGCCCGGCGCGGACGAGGTACGTATCGACGTCGCGTGCGCCGGCCAGCGAATTGAGAACGACGGGAAAGAACGCGGCGAGAAAGATGATGTAGACGATCTGCACGTCGCCGATGCCGAACCACAGGATGCTGAGCGGTATCCAGGCGAGCGGCGGAATCGGCCGGATGAATTCGAGCAGCGGATCGACCGCGGCGCGAAAGCGCTTCGACCAGCCCATCGCGAGGCCGAGCGGAACGCCGAGCACTGCGGCAGCCCCGACGGCGAGCAGCACGCGTTTCAGGCTGTCGACGATGTGCGTCAGCAACACGCCGCGTGCAATGAGATCGGCAGCCGCGGAGATGACGGCCGTCGGCGGCGGCATCATCACGTCGAGCTGCGGATTGACGCGCTGCCCGTACATGCTGATCAACTGCCATGCGACGACGAAGACCGCGAGCAGCCACAGGCGCGAGATGCGCGACAGCGCGCGCTTCCACGCCGGCGGAGGCGGCGGCACCATCGATGCGGCGAGGCGCGCCAGCGCCTCCTGCGATGGCGGCACGCCGCGCGCGGCCGTCTGCGCGCCTGACGATCGCGCGCCCTCACTGTCAAGCGACGGCGAGGACGGGATGCCGGCGATCACGGATGGTACGTTTTGCCCTTGAACGTCCATGGCTTCGTCAGCTCACCGGCCTCGGGGAACGGTGCGGGACCGTTGAGGAGCGCAGCGCCGTACGGCTTGTACGGCAGGTTGCCGACGCCGCCGAAGTCCTTCGGCAGGAACGCCGGATGTTTCGGCATCGCCCAGCCGAGCTTGTCGTAGGTAGCGTCCATGTAATGCGTGTTGCGCGCTTTCTGCCATTCGACGTTGGTGATGTCGTTCTTCGATGCACCGGTCTCGTAGGCCCACTTGCTGATGCGCGCTTCCTCCTTCGGCCAGATGCCGTTCGGGTCGTCGAACGGGTAATACACGGTCGGCTTCGGCCAGAATAGATAGCGCTGGCTCATCTTCGTGATCAGCGCCTTGCCGAGGCGTCCGTATTCGGGCCGCGACATCAGCGAATTGATCGCCTCGTCGGGATTCGCCTGCGACCACAGCACCGACTCCATGAAGGCGTCGTTGATGAGCTGCATCACGTCGGGTGCGTTGTCCTCGATCTCCTTGCGGCCGTAACAGTAGCCGCTGTAGATGTAGTACGGATCGAGCGGCTCGAGCAACCGCGACACCTTGAGCACGTCGGTGGAATAGGAGACGTGCGGCTCCCAGATCGTATAGACGTCGATGCCCTTCGGCGCCGTCGCGAGATCCCCCGGCGGACTGCTGCGCAGCGTGTAATCCTCGTTCTGCTTGAGGCCGAGGTATTGCGCAGCCGCGATGAATCCAAAATGATTCGTCGAGCCGGTGGTCGTGCCGACGACGGCGGGACGCTTCAGCACCCGCGCGCCCTTGAGGTCGGAGAGGCTCTTGAGCGGCGAATCGAGCGGCACCGTCGCCGCGTGCGTCAGCGCCGGCGAATGCACGGCCATCGCACGCATCGGGACCTTGTTGCTCAGCAGCGCGAGCACGCCGAGCGCGCCGGTGTTCGCCATCTGGATGCGGCCGGGGATGAACGCCTCGTTCGAGAAGCCCGCCGCGACGAAGGTCTTCCAGTCGGTGTCGATGCCGCGCTTTTCGAGCAGCTTCTGCGTCTGCATCACATGGCCGACCATCTCCTCGCCGGACCACACGACGATCCATGCGGCCCCAAGCGGCCACCAGCCCTTGCCTTGCAGCCATTGCTTCGATTTCGCCGAGACCTGCTCGTAGGGAAGGGGCCAGCCCCACTCGGTGAACTTGCGCGTGACGACCGCCGGTGCGCCGCTCTGCTGCGCGACGGCGGTCGGAATGCCGCCGACCATGTCGCCGAGCAGCAGCGTTCCAGCGGCTTTCGCGACGTTGCCGAGAAAGTCGCGGCGATCCGCGCGCGCCGGCTCGTGCGTCACGTTGCGTGCAGCGTCCTTCGATTTCGCGTCATCCATTGCGTCTCCTCCTCGACAAGTATGTTTGCGCGTCCGCGAAGGCGCGCGCTTCACGCTCCGATGCGGGCGTCGTCCTTCTCGCTCGATCGCGTGCGCTGTCCGGCTCGTGTGCGAGTGCGCGCCGGGCCGCCGGTTTCGAACGTGCCGGCGATCGCCTTGGCCGCCTCCTGCATCGCGGCGACGAATCCGTAAGCCTTGCGCAACGTCATCCGCGGTGCGGGACCGTGCACGGCGACCGCTGCACATGTCCTGCCTTTCGCGTCCCGAACCGGCACGGCGAGGCACACGGAATCGGCCAGATACTCGCCAACGTCGGTGCTGACGCCATTCGCGCGAATCGTCTGCAGCTCGCGCTCGAGCGCTGCCCGGTCGACGACGGTGCGCGCTGTGTAACGCTGAAGCGGGCCCGCGCCGAGCAGTGCGCGCGCACGCGACGCGGGTAGCGCGGCGAGAAGCAGCTTGCCGCTCGCCGTGCAGTGCAGCGGCACGCGCGAGCCGGCCTGCATGTGCAGACGGACGTTCGCCGACGTCTCGACGCGCTCGAGATAGAGAACCTCGTGGCCGTCGAGCATCGTGAGGTTGCACGTCTCGCCGATCGCTTCGACGAGACGTGCGAGGATCGCACGCCGCTCGTGACGCTGCGGCGATTGCATCTGCACGTTGAGCGCGAACGCCGCGGCGCGATGGCCGACGACGTAGCGCTTTTCATGCGGCTCGCGCTGCACGAGGCCGCCGCCGGTGAGAATGCGCAGGATACGGAACACCGTCGGCTTCGGCATCCCGATCGCGCGCGTGACGTCCTCGAGCGTCGGCGCCTTTTGCGCGGCCGCGATGTGCTCGAGCACGGCGAACGCACGCAACGCGGCCGACTCGGCGGTGTCAGCGGCATCGATTGCGCAGGATTTCGCTGGACGGAATGTCATGTTTCATTATTGCAACATTCGACTGACCGTGCAACGCGAGCCGCGCGCTTTGTCCGACCCGGTACGTCGAAGCCGGTCTCATGGTCTGTCGATCTCCAGCACCACCTTGCCGAGCGTGTGGCCTTCTTCGACGAGGCGGTGGGCGTCGCTTGCGCGCGCGAGGGGCAGGACATCCGTGACGGCGACCTTCAGCGTGCCGTCGTCGAAGAGCGCCGCGGCGTTCTCCAGGATTCGGGCCTGGGCAACGCGTGCATCCGCATCTCCGAGAAACGATGGCGCGGTCATCTGCACGTAGCCGACGCGCACGTTGCGCAACCGCGCCTCGTTGACGTCGGCGAGCTCGCACGCGGTCGACAGCAGCGTCGTGATGCGGCCGTACAGGCGCAGTGCCCTGAACGAACGGCAGAACGTCGCGCCGCCCACCGTGTCGAGGATCACGTCCGCGCCGTGGCCGTTCGTCCACTCGAGGACCGCGTCGACAAAGTCCTGCTTGCGATAATCGATCGTTCGCTCGGCGCCGAGCTCGCGAACGAACCGCCCCTTGTCGTTGTTGCTGACCGTTGGGGCGACGCGTGCGCCGCGGTGATGGGCGAGCTGTACGGCGAGGTGACCGACGCCACCGGCACCTCCGTGAACGAGCACGTACTCGTCACGCTGCAGAGCGCTGCGGTCGACGAGCGCTTCCCACGCGGTGATCAGCGCGAGGGGAATCGCGGCCGCTTCGACCATCGAAAGGCGCGCCGGCTTTCTCGCCGCATGCGCCTCGTCGACGACCGTGTACTGCGCGTAGCTGCCGGGCGCGCCACCGAGGCCGTTGTTGAAGAAGTAGACGTCGTCGCCGGGTCGAAAGCGGGTGACGGCCGAGCCGACGGCTTCGACGGTGCCGGCGCCGTCGCAGCCGAGAATCGCGGGCAGGTTCTCCGGGTAGTAGAAGTGCGACTTGCGGACCTTCGTATCGACCGGATTCACGCCGGCGGCGAACACGCGGACCAGCATTTGATGTGCGTCGGTGAGCGCCGGCACCGGCACGTCGGTGAACTCGAGGACGTCAACGGCGCCCGGGGCCGTCATCAATACCGCCTTCATCATGCGATCACTCCAGGTTGCGACCGCAGGCGCCGTTCAGCGCGTCGACGATCGTGTCGGGTGCAGGGCGCCGATCACGCCGCGGTGCGCTCGTTCGGGTGCCACAGGAGTGCGACGCGGTGCGCGAGGATGCGCTCGAACGGCGCGTCGAACCAGTCGTTCTTCGACAGCCGATGAAACCACGACGTGGAGCGCGAGCGCTTGCGCTCCTCCGACTCGAGCGCGCGTCGACTGGCAAGACGATGGAGCACGTAGAACTGACAGCCGTCGTCGATGGACGTTTCGAGCAGTTGATAGCCCTGCCACTCGGGACATTCGAGCAGCATCGGCCCGTGCTCGCACTGGTACCACGCGCACAATTCCTCGCGCCAGTCGTCGGGCGTCCAGATGCCGACGAGGAAAACCCAGGGTCCGGCATCGGGACCGAAGCGACCGTCAGCGAAGATGCGCGTGGCGCGCTTTTCGTCGACGCCACGGGGCGCGCTGCCCTGGTCGGACAGGATGATGCTGCCCTTGCGGTCAGCGCGTCGCAGGCATTCGGCAGCGCCGAGCGTACGCGCGGCAACAGCCTCGACGCTTCGGCGCTCGAGCAACGGCGTGTGCCAGATGAGCATTCAACATGCCCTGGCCGCACGACGTGCTCGCGCGCCATCCACGACGTCCTCCTCCATGCTGCCTCTCCTCCGAACGATCCTTCGCCGCGGTGAATCGCTGTTTTTGTCGGCGTTGTCGCATTGTCGGACAGAAGCAAGCCGGTCGTTTTCCAAGCGGGGACAGGAACGTACCCATTTGGGACAGCCCGACACGCCGCGCCCGCGACCCAACACGCGGAGCCATGTCAACCCGCCGACCGCCGCCGGCTCGACGGTGGCGCGATCGGAAAGCGACGCGAGCGGTGTCGCCATTGCGAGGGGCTGCAGCGAAAGTGCTGTCTGAACCAGCGTGAAAGCGCCGGAGCGCCGCTGAATCCGACCTGCTCGGCAACCTCGGACAGCGGGCGCTGACTCGCGAGAAGACGCGTCGCGACATCCTTGCGGACATCGGTCAGCACCGACGAGAACGTTTCCCCGTTCGCGGCGAGGTTGCGGTGGACGGTACGCCGGTCGACGCCGAGACCGCGTGCGACCTTCTCCGCGCTGCAGTTGCCGCTCGACAGCAACAGGCCCACGAGCTCGCGTACTTTCTCGTCGATCGTCGCGCCGCGGTAGACGATCATCGAGTCGAGGTAGCGATGCGCATACTTCGCGAGCATGACGTCGGACATCGCGAGCGGCGTGTCGAGATCGGTCGCGCGAAAGACGATGCCGTTGAAATCGTGCTCGAACTCGACACGGCAGCCGAAGAAGCGCCGGTGCGCGGCGACGCTCCGCGGCGCGGCGTGTTCGAAGCAGACGCGGTGCGCCTTCCAGTCGGGACCGGCGAGGCGGCGCAGGATCCGGTAGAAGGCGCCGAGCGAAAGATCGGTCACCTGGAAGCCCTGTCCCGCGGTCGACGTCAGCACGTCGAGGCTCAGTATCGCGAGGTCGCGGGTTTCCTCGAGATGCAGGACCAGCGACTCGTTGTGGAATGGCAGATAGCGCGCGAGCGACAGCAGTGCGGCGCGGAAATCGGGTTCCTGGTGAACGACGATCCCGATCGGGCCGAGGATGCCGAGGGCGCGCGACTCGGCGAGCCGCAATCCGAAATCCTCGATCCGCGCAGCCTCGCTCGACCGCTCGAGCAGTTCCGCGAACGCCTGCGCCGAGATGCGCGCATCGAGATCGTCGAGCGCGGCGAGGTCGAGGCCGACCGCGCGCACGAGCCGCTCCGGCGACAGCCCGAGCGAGCGCGCGAGCGTAGCATAGCCGGTGAGAATCTGGCTTCGCGCGAGATACGCCATTTCCCCAAAATGATAAGCCAAAGTCCCGAACGGCAATGCGCGCGGCCGGCAAAGTTCGAGAATGGCCCGATCCGTTCGTTCGCGAACGACGCACGCGAGAGGAGGCGCCATGCATTTCTTCGACGATTCGCTGTTGCCCGAAAACCAGGAAAAGCTCGTGATCCAGGCGGCGCCGTACGGTCCCGCCTGGCTGCCTTCCGACTCGGACGACATTCCGGTCAGCATGGACGAGCAAGTGCAGAAAGCCGTCGACTGCTACAACGCCGGCGCCACCGTGCTGCACGTGCATGTGCGCGAGGCGGACGGCAAGGGCTCGAAGCGCATGTCCACGTTCAACGAGCTGATTGCGCGTCTTCGTGACGCGGTACCGAAGATGCTGCTGCAGGTCGGCGGATCGATCTCGTTCGCGCCCGAGGAGGCGGGCGATGCCGCGCGCTGGCCCGCGATCGACACGCGCCACATGCTTACGGAGCTCACGCCGAAGCCGGACCAGGTCACGATCGTGATCAACACGAATCAGATGAGCATGGTCGAGCTGATGTCGGACGACGATATCGCCGGAACCAGCATGGCGCGGCCCGAGTACTACCGCGCCTATCAGGAGATGGTGACCGAGGCGCCGCCTTCGTTCTATGTCGAGCATCTGAAGCGGCTGGTCGCGAGAGGCATTCAGCCGCACTTCATGCTCGGCAGCATTCATCAGCTCGAGACGGTGGAGCGGCTCATTCGCACCGGCATCTACACGGGGCCCCTGGTGCTGAACCACATGGCGCTCGGCGGCGGCTACGCGGGACGCAATCCGTGCGACATGCTGGAGTTCGTTCGCCGTTGCCCGGATGGGGCCGTGTTGACGATCGAATCGCTGATGCGCACCGTGCCGCCGATCTGCACGATGGCGGTCGCGCTCGGTCTTCACGTGCGCGTCGGCATCGAGGACAATCTGTGGAAGCGCAACGGCGAGCGCTTCACGTCGGTGCAGCAGGTGGAGCAGATGGTGCGCATCGCGCGCGAGCTTGGCCGCGATGTCGCGAGCGGCGACGAAGCGAAGCGCATCTACAGGATTGGAACGTATTACGCAAGCGCCGACGAAGCGCTTGCGCAGCTCGGCTGGCCGCCGAATCGTCGTCGGGGGCAGCGCGGTTTCCCCGTGAATGCGGGCAGCACGGCAACGCCGGAACGGGGCGAAGCGACACGCGTCGCCGAAGAGGTCCACTGACGGGAAACGACGATGGACCTGCACCTCGACAACAGGGTTGCACTGGTCACCGGCGCCGGTGGTGCGATCGGCGCCGCCATCGCGGCAAAGCTGGTCGCGGAAGGGTGCAAGGTCCACGTCGCCGACATCGATCTCGATGCCGCGCAGCAGACGGCTGGGCGATGGCGCGAGCGCGCAACGGCCGTCCGCATCGACGTGACCGATGCGGGCGACGTCCAGCGCAACGTCGATGCGATCGTCGCGCACGACGGCGCGCTCGACATCGTCGTCAACAACGCCGGCATTCTGAAGACGGCATCCGTCGTCGACTCGACGATCGAGGATTGGGACGATGTGTGTCGCGCCAATCTGTCGAGCGTCTACTACTGCTGCAAGGCGGTCCTGCCGACGATGATTTCGCGGCGCTACGGCAAGATCGTCAACATCGCGTCGATGTCCGCCGCGAAGGCGGGCGGCGTCTTCGGCAACGTTTTGTACGGGACCACGAAGGCGGGCGTCGTGGCGTTCACGAAGGGGTTCGCGCGCGAGCTCGCGCCGCACGGCATCAACGTGAATGCGATCGCGCCGGGCGTCGTTGAAACGGCGATGACGCGGTCACGTCTGACGCCGGAGATTCGCGCCCGGGTCGTCGGCGCGATGCCGATGGGACGGCTTGCGAGCGTCGACGACGTGGCCAACGCGGTCGTCTTTCTCGCGTCCGACGCCGCGTCGTACATCAGCGGCGATACGCTGCTCGTCGACGGCGCGTGCCTGACGCGCTGATTCGCGCACGTCGGGTCAGCTGCCGGCCAGCCCCTGCGCGACCGGCCAGAAGTAATCCCTCCAGCTCGACGGCATCTTCTTCAGGGTGCCGACCTCGTTCATGTACTTCGCGAACACCATCGTATTGTGCGGTGCGACGCCGATGCGCACCTGCGGGTCGGACAGGATCTTGGCGAGGTCGTCCGCGGTCAGCTTCTGCTCCTTCGTCATCGCGATGTACATCTCGGCAGCTTCGCGGTGATGCTGGTTGATGAAGTCGCTCGCCTCGCGCTGCGCGGCGAGCCAGGCGTCGACCCATTGCGGATGGTCGTTCATGACGTGCGCCGGCGTCACGACTTCGATCGTCGTCGCCGGACCGTTCGTCACGTCGTTCGCCCACAGCACCGCGTGCACGCCGGGGGTGCGCAATTCTTCGAGGCTGTACGGCGGATAGCTGAAGTGCGAATCGACCTCGCTCTTGCCGGAGATGACGGCAACGGCGGCGGTCGGATGTCCCATCGACACGGTGAGCGCATCGAGCGCATTGCGCTTGTCGGCACCGAACGCCTGCGCAGCCGCCATCTGCAGCACGATCGCCTGCACCGAAATCTTCACCGCGGGAACGGCGATGCGGTCCTTGTCGGTGAAATCCTTGAGCGTCTTGACCGCCGGATTGCGCGTGACGAGCGGATACGGAAACGACGAGATGCCCGAGATCGCCTTGATCTCGTTGCGCGTGCCCTGCGTCTTGTCCCACATCGCGAGAAGGCCGGTGATGCCCGACGACGCGAAATCGACGCTGCCCGACAGCAGGCCGTCGACGGTGGCCGTCGTCGTGCTCATCGTCGCCCATGTCACCTTGACGTCGCCGGCGCCCTTCGCCTTCAGGTGCTTCTCGAAAAGCTTCTCGTGCTCCATCACCATCAGTGGCAGATACGGCAGTCCGTATTGGCGCGTCACCTTGATTTCCTGGGCGAGCGCAGCACTCGTGCCGACCGCGATCATCGCGATGCCGCAAAGCAGCGCGAGGCGTCGCGGCCATCGTTCGTAACGCATCGGCACTCTCCTCTTGATCGACTCTCGCAAACGATAGCACGCGGGTCGCGGCGGTCTTCGCGGCGCGGCGTGACTACGCCGCAGCGTCGGCGGCCGGGAGGCGCAGTCGAGCGCGCGTGCCGCCACCCGGACGCGGCAGCAGATCGAGGCTTCCGCCATGAAGGCGCGCGATCCGATCGACGATCGCAAGGCCAAGGCCCGCACCCGCCGCTCCGTCCTCACGGGCGCGTGCTTCGTTGGCGCGCGTGAACGGCTGCTTCAGCCGCTCGACGTCGCCGGGTGGGATCCCGGGTCCGCGGTCGGCGACTTCGACATGCACCTCGTCGCCGTGCCGCGTGGCGCTGACGTCGAGCGGCGGTCGGCCATAGGCGAGCGCGTTGTCGATCAGATTGCCCGCGACGCGCGACAGCGCCGTGGGCTTGATGCGCGCGAAGACGGGGCCGCCCGGCGCAAGACGCACGTCGCGCCCCGAGCGAACGTAGCGCTCGACGCTCGCCGCAAGCTCGTCGTTCACGTCGATCGGCTCGGTCGCCGGCGCCGTCTCGTCGCGCGCGAAATCGAGGAACTGATCGATGATGCGATCCATTTCCTCGATGTCGGATACCATGCCGACGCGCGTCGCCTCGTCGCCCTGCGACAGTTCGATGCCGAGGCGCAGTCGCGCGAGCGGCGTGCGCAGATCGTGCGAGACGCCGGCAAGCAGGATCGCGCGGTCGCGCTCGACTTGCCGCAGGCTCGCGATCATCGCGTTGAATCCGCGGTTGACCGCCGCGATTTCGGACGTGCCCGACTCGGGCAGCGCGGGCGGCGTTTCGCCGCGGCCGACGCGCTCGACGGCGTCCTCGAGCTCGCCGAGCGGCCGTGCGAGATAGCGCGCGAATGCGAACGCGGCGAGCAGCAGCAACACGACGATCGCGATCACCCACGCGAGCGCGCGCGACGGAATGTCCTGCGGCGATCGCGGCAACGGGAAGCCGATCCAGTAGCCGTCGCCGGCGGCCTGCACGCGAACGAAGAGCTGGCGCCCGCGCGGCGAGACGCGCACTTCGGTGCCTTCGCCGAGATCGTCACGCAGCCGCTGCTCGAGCTCGTGCAGCGTCGTGCCGATCGGCATGAGACCGACCGTCGGCCGCTCGCTCTCGGGAATGATGCGCACGTTGTATTCGCGCTCGAGGCGTGCCAGCGTTTCGCGCCGGTGGGGTCCGTCGACCGTGTCGAGCGAGGTGCGCAGACCTTTCATCTGCATCACCTTCGTGTCGTTGAACTGCTGCGCGAGCAGCGCTTCGCGGTCGCGCTTGAAGACGAGCATCGTCGTGATCGCCGCGAGGGCGACGACGGTCACGAGCAAGAGCATCAGGCGGCCGAAGAGCGAGCGCGGCCATAGCGTGACCGGCGCGGCCGCGGGCTTGCGCCAGGCGTGAGGCGTGCTTCGCGGCAACGTGCTCACGTCGTCTCGTCCGGCGCCGCGTTCTCGTCGGCCGGCGCCTTCGTGTCGTCGCGCGGCGTGCCTTCGGGCACGTAGACGTAGCCGAAGCCCCAGACGGTCTGGATGTAGCGCGGCGCCGCCGGGTCGCGCTCGACGAGCTTGCGCAAGCGCGACACCTGCACGTCGATTGCGCGATCGAACACCTCGTGATCGCGTCCGCGCGCGAGCAGCATCAGTTTCTCACGCGCGAGCGGCTGGCGCGGATGACGCGCGAACACGTTGATCAGCGAGAATTCGCCCGTCGTCAGCCACTTGACCTCGCCGTCGCGCTCGAGCGTGCGCGCGGCGAGATCGAGCACGTGCTCACCGAAAGGAATGCGTCCTTCGCCGATTGGTGCACCCGGCGCCGGCCGCTCGCCGTGGCGGCGCAGCACCGCATGAATGCGTGCGACGAGTTCGCGTGGATTGAACGGCTTCGGCAGGTAATCGTCGGCGCCCATCTCGAGGCCGACGATTCGATCGACGTCTTCGCCTTTGGCGGTCAGCATGATGATCGGCACCGTCTCGCCGGCGCCGCGCAGCCGCCGGCATGCCGCGAGGCCGTCTTCGCCCGGCAGCATCAGGTCGAGCACGAGCAGATGCGGCGGATCGCGCTGCAGCTTGCGGTCGAGCTGCGACGTATCGGGCAGCGCCTGCACGTGAAAGCCCTGCTCGGACAGGTAGCGCGTAAGGAGGTCGCGCAAGCGTACGTCGTCGTCGACGACGAGGATGCGCGGTGACGTGGCTTTGACCATGGCCTGGGATTAGAACCGCCGAACGCGCTCGTGCTGCGTCGGTGGTGTAACGAATTGTATCGTCAGTGCGGCGGGCGCAATCTCGTGTTGCAATCGCGAACAACGTGATGCGGAACACCCACCGGACAATGGCGGACGAAGCAATCGTGTTCGACGCACCGGAACGGCCGGAACGCGCGAAACTCGACATTCACGGAGAACGGGAATCATGACCAGGCGATTGTTTTCAGGCCTTGCCGCCGTCGCGGCGGCAGCGCTCATCGGCTTCACCGGCGCAGCAGCAGCGCAGCCGTTTCATCACGGCCACGGCGGCGGCGGTGACGTCGTGATGAGCATCATGCGCCTCAAAAGCCAGCTCAATCTCAACACGTCGCAGCAAACGATGTGGGACAACGCAGTCGCGGCCGGCAAGTCGGCGCGATCGACCGCGCGTACCAACCTGCAGAAGGTGCATGACACGCTGGCAGCCGAGCTCGCGAAGCCCGAGCCGGATCTTGCTGCAGTGTCCGCAGCCGCGGACAGTGCGCGCAACGCCAATGCCGCCCTGCATGCGCAAGTGCGCGATGCATGGCTCAACCTCTATTCGACGTTCACGCCCGACCAGAAGACGGTCGTCAAGAATGCGCTGTCGCAACGGCTTGCGAAGATGGATCAAATGCGCCAGA
>DATNGN010000013.1:0-41113 GCA_035605875.1 Casimicrobiaceae bacterium | reverse complement strand
CCGAGGCCGAGGATCGTCGTCGGCGACATGTCGAGCGTGGCGCTGACCTGGCCGTTCAGCGACAGCGTCCCCTGGCCGCGCCGAGCGCCCGTCGCACGATGGTCGAGCACGAAGCGATTGTCACCGCGACAAAGTGGCAACGCATCGCGAACGACGGGCTTGCCTTCGCCACCGTGATAGACGAAGCACAAGCGACGGTCGCGGACAAAAAGCGCCATGCCCGCGATCGGATCGCCGAGTGCGAAGACGACGCCTTCGTCGCCGTCGTCATGGCCGAACGAACAGTCGATCCGATAGTCGCGGTCGGCGACCATCGGTGCCACGACGGCGAGCGCCGCCGTGCCGCATCCGGGATAGAACGTGCGCGGCGCATTGACGCTCGCTTCGAGAAACGGCGGCACGGTCAGCGAGCGGTGAACGCCGCGATTGTCGAGCGGATACACGTGATTCGCGTACGCGTCGGCGTCGAACGCGGCGACGAGCTCGCGCAGCTTCCCGGGTTGCTCCGTGGCAAGGTCTTGCGTCTCCGTTGCGTCGCTCGCGAGATCGAACAGCATCCAGTTCGAAAGGTCGATCGCCGTGCCGGGCGGCTGCAGCGACACGATCTTCCAGCGTCCGTCGATGTAGCCGCGATTGCCGGCGAGCTCGTAGTGCTGGCGCGTGCGGCTGCTCTTCGCGGTCGCCGCATCGAGCGCCGGCCGGAAGCTGACGCCGTCGAGCGTGCGCGTGCGATAACCGGCGAAGCCCTCGGGATAGCGCGCATCGAGCAAGTCGAGGATCGTCGGCACGATGTCGGTGACGTGCACGAACTGCTGCCGGATCGCACCGCGATCGGCGATGCCGCGCGGCCAATGCGCGACCAGCGGCACACGGATGCCGCCGTTCATCGTCGTCGTCTTGTAGAGACGGAACGGCGCCGTCGACACGTCGGTCCAGCCGAGCGAATACGCGGGCCAGGATGCCGCACCGCCAACGCGTCCGTACTCGAGCATCTCGCGCACCCACGCCGGATCCTCGCGCTGCACGAGGCGCTTCGCGAGATTGTTGATCGCGCCATCCGGGCCCCCGATGCCGTTCGCGCCGTTGTCCGACGTGACGAGAATCAGCGTGTCGTCGAGGCGTCCGAGTGCCGCGAGACAATCGACGACGCGGCCCACGTTCTGGTCGACGTTGTCGACGACGGCCGCGTAGAGCGCCATGAAGCGCGCGTGCAGGCGCCGGGCGTTCGCGTCGAGACTCTCCCATGCCGGCACGCCGTTGCTTCGCGCGGGCAGCGGCCATTCGCGCGGATGCATTCCCATCGCGTACTGCCGCGCGACTCGCGCCCGGCGCGCGGCATCCCAGCCGTCGTCGTACGCCTGCGCATAGCGCGCGAGGTCGTCGTCCTTCGCGTGCAGCGGCGCATGCGGCGCGTTGTACGGCAGATAGAGGAAGAACGGCTTGTCCGGCGATGCGGAGACGTGGGCCTTGAGCCAGCCGATCGCGACATCGGTGAAGTCGTCGGTCGCGTAGTAGCCGTCGCGATAGCGATCGCAGTCGACGATCGCGTTATCGCTCACGAGCTGCGCGGGCGCGAAATAATGCGTCTCGCCGCCGACGAAGCCGTAGAAGCGGTCGAAGCCGCGCTGGATCGGCCACGATGCGCGCTCGCCCGACGGCAGCACGTTGAAGTCGGCGGTGTTGTGCCACTTGCCCGCGGCATACGTCGAATAGCCGTTGGCGCGCAGCAACTCGGCGAGCGTCGGCGCGTCGCGCGCGATTTCGCCGGCCTGGTAGCCCGGATAGCCCGGCAGGTTGAACGTGAGCCAGCCGCAGCCGACCGCGTGCGGATTCTTGCCCGTCAGAAGCGCCGCGCGCGCCGGCGTGCACATCGGCACCGTCGTGTAGTTCGAAAAGCGCAGTCCGCCGTGCGCGAGCGCGTCGATGCGCGGCGTACGGATTTCGCCACCGTAGCAGCCGAAATCCGAAAAACCCAAATCGTCGAGCAGGATAACGACGAGGCTCGGCGCATCGACAGGTGCGCGCGGTCGAACGGGCCACCACGGCGTCGATTCGCGGAGCGTACGGCCGATCGTGCCCGCGTAACCCGCGCCGGGATCGCCGCACAGCAATCCGTCCCCACCACGCTCCGTGCTCCCGTTCATGCCGCGCGTCTTCAGTCGAGCTCGAGCTTCGCCGCCTTGACGACCTTCTTCCAGCGCGCGACGTCGTTGCGCATGAACGTCGCGAAATCGGCTGGCGTGTTCGGCTTCGCGGGATCGATCCCCATCGCGGCGAGCTTCGCGGCGATGTCCGGCGATGCGAGCACCTTCATCACCTCGGCATTGACGCGATCGACGATCGGCTGCGGCGTACCGTGCGGCATCGCGAGTCCGAACCACGTGCTCATCACGAGATCAGGATGGCCGAGCTCGACGATGCTCGGCACGTCGGGCAGATGCGACGAGCGCGTTTCGTCGAGCACGGCGAGCGCGCGCAGCTTGCCCGACTTGATGTACGGCTCGGCGAGGATCAGCCCGAGCGTCATGAACTGCACGCGTGCGGTCAGCAGGTCGGCGATCGCGTCGGGCTGGCCCTTGTAGCCGATCATCTCCATCGCGATGCCGGTATCGTGCTTCAGCATCTCGCTCGCCAGATGCACGACCGTGCCGCGCGCCGAGCCGGCATAGGAGAGCTGGCCCGGCCGAGCTTTCGCATACGCGACGAATTGCGCGAGCGTCTGCACCGGGATCGACGCGGGCACGACAAAAAGGAACGGACTCGTGCCGATGAACGCGACCGGCGCGAAATCGCGGATCGGATCGTAGCGGAGCGTCTTCGGGCGCACGCTCGGCTGGATCGTCGTCGGCGGACTCGCCGCGAGCCAGGTGTAGCCGTCGGGCGCCGCCTTCGCGACGAAATCGGTTCCGATGTTGCCGTCGGCGCCCGGCTTCACCTCGACGATGATCGGCTGGCCGAGTGCGGCGCTCACGCGATCGGCGACGAGGCGCGCGACGACGTCGAGCTGGCCGCCGGCCGGAAACGGCACGATGAAGTGAATCGGCTTCGCCGGCCATGGCGCTTGAGCAGCGACACTCGCCGGCAACAGCGCCGCAAGCGCGCACAGCATCGCGTTGACGATCAATCGCCGCATCGCAACTGTCCTCCTTCGTTCAATCCGTTCTCACCGCTGCAACAGTCCCCAGCGGCCAACCGTTCTGCGCTCGATCACCGTGAAGACCGCGCGGTCCATGATCACCCACAGAAGGCCGATGACGATCATCCCGAGAATGATCTTTTCGGTGCGCTGCCATTGCACCGCCTCCATCGTCATGTAGCCGAGCCCGTTGCTGCCGGCGATCATCTCGGAGGCGACGAGCGCGCGCCAGCCGTACGCGACCGACGTGCGGATGCCGAGCAGGATCTGCACCATCGCGCCCGGCAGGATCAGGTTCGACAGGAGGCCGATGCCGCGGCCACCGTGGCTGCGCACCGCGCGGTGCAACGCAAGCGGAATCGACTGCACGCCGATCACCGTGTTGTAGAGTGCCGAGAAGAAGATCGTGTTCGCGATCACGAAGATCACCGAGCCGTTGCCCATGCCGAACCAGATGATCGTCAGCGGCACCCACGCGATGCCGGCGATCGCCTGCAGGAACGAGAGCACCGGGCGGCAGAGGTCGGCCACGTAGCGGTTGAGCGCGATCGCGAGGCCGAGCGGAATCGCGAGGCCCATGCCGATGACGAAGCCGATGGCGAGCCGTGCAAGACTCGCGAGAATGTCGCGCGGCAGCGAGCCGTCGAGAATCGATTCGCGCGCGTAATCGAGCACCGTACCGATCGACGGCAGCATGTACGGCGGATAGTCGACGACGTAAGGGAGCAGCGCCCAGCCGAGGAGAAACAGCAGGAACGGCAGCGTGCCGAGCGTCGCGGCGTCGAGACCGCGCGTGGTCCGCGGCGCCATCGCTGGCGCGCGTACGATCGTGGCGGCCGACGGTTCCACCATCACGTGCGCTCCGCGGCGTCGATCGTGAGCCCCCAGCGCTGGATCGTGGCGCGCTCGATCGGACGCAGGTAGAACTGGTCGATCGCGAGCCACAAAAGGCCCATTACGATCATGCCGACGATCGTCCGCGACGTCTGCTGCGCCTGCGCGCCTTCGAAGATCAGGTAGCCGATGCCGGTCTTCGCCGCGACCATTTCGGCGAACACGAGTCCGCGAAACGCGAAGCCCGCGCCGAGGCGCAACCCGGTGATGATGCCGGGCAGCGCGCCCGGCAGGATCACGAGCCGCAGCACCTGCAGACGGCTTGCGCCGAGCGAACGCACCGCGTTGACGAGGATCTGCGGCGCGGTGCGCACGCCGAGCAGCGTGTTGTAGAGCACCGGGAAGAAGACGACGTAGATCAGCGCGAGCACGATCGTCTCGATGCCGTAGCCGAACCAGACGACGAAGATCGGGATCCACGCCACTTCGACGATCGCGAACAGGAACTTGAAGAGCGGCGACAGTGCGAGCGACGCCTTCCTGCTCATGCCGATCAGCACGCCGAACCCGATCCCGAGGCCTGCGCCGCAGACGAGACCCGTGAGATAGCGCATCACGCTGTCGGCGAGATAGACCGGCAGGATGCCCTTGCGCACCAGAGCGACGAACGCGGCGAGCACGTCGGTCGGCGCCGGATAGAAGTACGGGCTCAAGCCCACGAGCGGCACCGAGATCTGCCATGCGGCGAGCAGGATCAGGACGCCCGCGAATCCGCGCGCGGCGACGCCGAAGCGCCGGCGTGGACGCGCACGCGGCAGCGCCACGCGCAGCACTGCGCTCGTGCTCAATGCCCGCTCCAGCGCGCCACCGATTCCACCCAGTAATTGCGCGCGATCGACCGCAACGCCGCCGGATCGACGTCCTTCATGAAGACCACGTTGCCGCGCACCTCGACGAGCCGCCCCTTGTCCTGCAGCAGCAGTTGATGGAAGCGCTCGGGCGCGAACGCCAGCGTGATCCGGTAATCGCCGCGCGACGTGGGTGGCGGCGCGATCGCCGCGAGCTTGTCGTGCGCGCCGACGATGCCGGCGAGCCAGTACGCGACGAGTGCGATCAGCAGCAACGCCGTCACCGTCGCCGGCAGGCGCAGCATCAGGCGTGCGCCTCCAGCGGTTGCGATTGCGGCGTGCGCACGAGATCGAGCAGGCGGTCGCGCATCGCATTGAAGGCGGGATCGGCGTTGAGCGCGCTCCACGTGCGCGCGTCGCGCGCGAACGGGACGTCGACGATCGTGCGAATGCGCCCGGGTCCGGGCGACATCACCGCGACGCGGTCACCGAGAAAGATCGCCTCCTCGACGCTGTGGGTGATGAAGAGGACGGTGAGCCGCGAGCGCAGCGAGATCCGGCAAAGCTCCTCCTGCAGCACCATTCGCGTCTGCGCATCGACCGCCGCGAACGGCTCGTCCATCAGCATCACCTCCGGCGCATTGGCGAGCGTGCGCGCGACGGCGACGCGCTGCTTCATGCCGCCCGAAAGCTCGTGCGGATACTTGTGCTCGGCGCCATGCAGGTTCGCGATCGCAAGAAAGCGCCGCGCCTGCGCGTAGCGCTCCTTCTTCGGCATCCCGCGCAGTTTCAAACCCAGTGCCGCGTTGTCGAGCACGGTCATCCACGGCAGCAACGCGTATTCCTGGAATACGACGCCGCGCTCGGCGCCCGGACCGGTGATCGGACGGCCGTCCATGACGATGGTGCCGTGCGTGGGCCGCAGGAAGCCGGCGATCGCCGACAGCAGCGTCGACTTGCCACAGCCGCTTGGACCCAGGACGCAGAGGAATTCGTCGCCGGCGACGCGAAGGTCGAGATGCTCGACGGCGCGATGGCTCGCGCCGGTCTCCTGATTGACGTAGTCGAGCGTCAGGTCATCGATGACGATCTTCGCGTCACGTCGACGCTCACCCGCCTCGCGTTCGCTCGACTCCCTCTCGCCACGGGCGAGAGGGCCCGGGTGAGGGGACTGCTTCAACGCACTCGTTTCCGCCATATGAATTGCACTACAGCCCCAACGCGCGCCGCTCGGCGCAGCGCATGTGATGCTCGATCGCGGCCGCGGCCTTGCCCGGGTCGCGCGCCTTCATCGCCGCGATGACGCCGAGGTGCTCCTCCATCGCGAGCGGCAGGTAGCGCGGCGAGCGCCCGTGCAGCCGGATCATCTTGATCTTGTCGAAGTTCTGCCGGTGCGCGGCCATCATGATCCGGTTGCCGACCGATTCGACGATCATGTCGTGCATGCCCCAGTCGACCTGCAATGCCGCATCGAGCAGGCGAGGATCAGCGTTGCTGCCGCCGTCAAGGCGCCTCAGCACGTCGGTCGTAATCCGTTCGAGCTCGGCGAGCGTCGCATCGTCGGCAACGGTGACGAAATGACGCACGGCCGCGACCTCGAGGATCGTGCGGAACTGGAACGCCTCGTGGATCAGCGTGACGCCGATGTCGGTGATCTGGATTCCGCGCTGCGGAATCAGCCGCACGAGATTCTCGGCCTCCAGCCGCTTCAGCGCTTCGCGCGTGGGACCGAGCGGCACGTCGAGCAGCTCGCAGAGCTCCCCCTGCGACACGAACTGTCCGGGCGCGAGGTTGCGCTTGAATAGCTCCGCCTTGAAGCGCTCGTAGGCGACTTCGCGCATCAGCGAGCGCGGCTTGGCCTTCTTCGCGCGGTCGGACGCGGCGGCCCGCAATGGACGCGGTCTCGTCATGGCAAATGGCATCGTGCCTTGTCAGCCGATCATAGCATTGTTAGGATATGGGTGAGATATCACTAACATCCCGCCGGGATGATTCGAAGGAGGATGACGAATGATCACGATCCGCACCCTGCGCATGTTCATCGCGGCGGCCGTCGCCCTGCTGTTCACGGGCGTCGCGTCCGCGGAGCAGCTTCGCGTCGCGGTCACGTCGGCAGCCGAGAACGCGCCGTTCTTCTCGGCGATGGAACACGGCACGTTCAGCAAGCTCGGCCTCGACGTCAAGGTCGACGTGATGCCGAGCGGCGTCGAGATTTCGAACGCGCTCGCGAGCAACAGCGTCGACGTCGGGCTCTTCGGCACGTTCCCGTTCCTGACCGCCGTCGCGCGCGGCGTGCCGGTCGTGCTGATCGGCCATACCTGGAACAACGCGCTCAACAATCCGCAAAGCGAGATCCTGTCGATCATCGCGCGCGAGGGCTCGGGCGTTCCGGCAGGCGACCTGAAGGCGCTCAAGGGCAAGAAGATCGGCGTCACCCGCGGTGCGGGCGGCGAGCCGTACATCGTGGGCCTGCTGAAGCAGGTGGGACTCACGCCGGACGACGTGACGCTCGTCAACACGGCGCCGTCGAACATGGCGACCGCGCTCGCGAAGAAGGACGTCGACGTCATCACGTCGTGGGAGCCGTGGCCGAGCGCGGCGCTGACCAAGGTGCCGGGTGCGTACAAGGTGATTTACGGCGGCTGCAAGAGCTGCTACGACGCGGGCACGATCGTCACGACGAAATCGGCGATCAAGAACCAGTCGAACGAGCTCGCGCTGTTCATTCAAGGGTATGCACAGGCGCAGCACTGGGCGCGGCTGCACCGCGACGAGGCGGCGACGATTTCGACGCGCTGGATCCCGGGCCTCGACGAGGCGACGCTCAAGCTCGCGTTCAAGACACTGCCGGTCGACGTCCGCCTGTCGAAGAACACGATCGAGGGCTTCCGCGACTACAGCATTCCGCTGCTCGTCCGCGACAAGCGCATTGCGAAGGCGTTCGACCCGGCGCCCGCCGTCGACAACGAGTTCGTCGCGAAGGCGATGAAGGCCGACCCCGAAGCATTCTCGGATCTGAAGCCGATCCCGGCGGACAAGCAACTGCATTGACGCGACGCGTGATGAGCGCCACGAGCGGCGAAGGGCCGCCGCGAGCCGCGAGTTCCGCCCGCTCGGGGCGGAGCGCAGCGGCGGAGCCGCAAGCGTGGGGAGATCATCCCAACCTCCTCTTCCTCTTTTCCGACCAGCACGCGCAGCGCATCGCCGGATGCTACGGCGATGCGAGCGGTGCAACGCCGAATCTCGATGGCCTCGCACGCGAAGGCGTCGTGTTCGACAACGTCTACTGCCCTTCCCCGCTCTGCGTGCCGAGCCGGATGGCAATGCTCACCGCCCGTCATCCGTACGAGCAGGAATGCTGGACGAACGACGATTACCTGCGCTCGGACGCCGCGACCTGGGTTCACGGCGTCGGCGCCGCCGGTTATCGTCCGGTGCTCGCCGGCCGGCTGCATTCGATGGGACCCGATCAGCTCCACGGTTACGCGGAGCGCATGGTCGGTGACCACAGCCCCAACTGGGGCGGCGTGCCGCGCCACGATCTCGGTGTGCTCGACAAGGCGAACGATCCCTGGCGAGAGAGCCTCGAGCGCGCAGGCATCGGCCAGTCCGCGTACCAGGTCAAGGACGCCGAGACCGCGGATGCCGCGTGCACGTATCTGCGCACCATCGCGAAAGCGCGCGAAGCGGGCCGTCGCGATCGGTTCTGCCTGACCGTCGGTTTCCTGCTGCCGCATCCGCCGTACGTCGCGTGGCGGGAGGACTACGCGCGCTTCGCCGGCCACGTGCCTGCGCCGACGCACGCGACGCCCCCCGACGATGCGCATCCGTGGGAAGCGTGGTGGCGCGACGATCGCGGCATTGCCGACGTCGCATTGCCGCTCACGATGCGCGCGCGCACCGCCTACTACGGCCTCGTGCATCGGCTCGACGCGCTGATCGGCGACATTCTCGATTGCCTGCGTGAATGCGGGCTCGCCGACGACACGCTCGTCGTCTACACGACCGATCACGGCGACCAGCTCGGTGAGCGCGGCCTCTGGTGGAAGCACACGCTGTTCGAGGATTCGGTCCGCGTGCCGCTGATCATGCGCTGGCCCGGCCGGATTGCCGCGAGCGAGCGACGCGCACACGTTGCGAACCTGATCGACGTCGCCGCGACGATGCTCGATGCGCTCGGCGGTTTGCCGCTGCCGCAAGGCCGCGGACGCAGCCTGCTGCCGGTCGTGCGCGACGCGTCTGCGCGCTGGATCGACGAAACGTTCTCGGAGCACTGCACCGACGTCGTGCCCGCGTGGACCGGCGGGCGGGCCGCGCAGCAGCGGATGGTGCGCCGCGGCCGCTTCAAGCTGATCTACTACCATGGCTACGTGCCGCAGCTTTTCGATCTCGAAAGCGATCCCTGCGAGCGGCACGACCTCGCGCCCGACGTGCATCATGCCGATACGCGCGACGAGCTACTTTCGCGCGTGCTCGACGGCTGGGATCCCGACGCCATCGCGGCGCGCATCCATGCGAGGCGCCAGGAGAAGGACGTGATCGACCGCTGGGCGCGTCACGTGCGTCCGCTGGACGCCTTTCGTTGGAACCTGCTGCCCGAGCACAACCGGCTCGAAGCGGACGCTGAATGACGCATCCCCCCACGCTCGCTGCCCCGCAGAGGCGGATCAGCGCGGCCCGGCGCGGCTGACGTGCCTCATTCGACTCGTTGGCCGCGCATCGGCCTCGGTTGCGCGAGCCTGGGCTCCCCCGCGCTTTCGGATGCCGACGCGGAACGCGTGATGAACGCGGCGATCGAGCGCGGCATTCGCTTCTTCGACGTGGCGCCGCTCTACGGCGGCGGTCTCGCCGAGGAGCGCCTGGGACGCGCACTGCGTGCATTGCGGCGCGACGATTACATGCTGTGCACGAAAACCGGCGTTACGCGTCCGTACGCGCAACCGCCGATGCCGCCGGGCGCGACGCGGCGGCGGCAATTCGATCGCTGGGATTACGGGGCCGGCGCGACGCGGGCGTCGATCGGGACGAGCCTGCAGCGTCTGCAGGTCGGCCGCCTGGATGTCGTGCATCTGCACGACGTCGAGGATCATCTCGATCGCTGCCTCGAAGCCTACGGCGAGCTTGCGCGCCTGCGCGATCAGGGTCTCGTCGGCGCGATCGGCATCGGCTCCAATCTCGTCGAGCCCGTCGAGCATCTGCTCGCGCAGGCGGACTTCCGCGCATTCCTGCTCGCCGGATGCTATACGCTGCTCGAGCAATCGGCCACCGCGCTCATTCGACGCGCGCACGAGCGCGGCATCGCGGTGGTCGCGGGCGGCGTCTTCAACTCGGGCGTGCTCGCCGCGTGGCCGCAACCCGAGGCGGCGACGTACGGCTACGCACCGGCGACACCCGACGTGCTCGCGCGCACCGCGGAAATCGCCGCGATCTGTGAGCGGCATCGCGTGCCGATCGCGGTGGCCGCCCTGCAGTTCGTGCTCGCGAATCCGTCGATCACGACGGTGCTGATCGGGCCGCGCAGCGTCGACGAACTGCACGCGAATCTCGATGCGTTGCGCGATCCGCTCCCCGATGCGCTGTGGTCTTCGCTCGAGGATGCGAACCTGATTCCGCGCGGCAGTCCGCGGCCGCTCGCCGGTCGCGACGTCGCCATCGCCTAGCATGCGAATCGACGCGCACATCCACTTCTGGCGTCCGCAATTCGGCTTCGACAACCGGCCGATCGCCGATCACGCCGCGTATCGGCGTGATTTCCTGCCCGACGATGTCGAGGACGACCTTCGGCGTTCGGGAATCGACGGCGTCGTCCTCGTGCAGACGTGTCCGCAGGTCGAGGAGACGGCGTGGCTGCTCGATCTCGCGCGCGACAACGAGCGGATCCTGGGGGTCACCGGCTGGGTCGACCTCGACGATCCGCGCTGCGACTTCTGGCCGCTTCTCGCGCACCCGAAGATCGTCGGCATTCGCGCGCAACTGCGTCGCGTCGCCGACCCCGCCTTCATCGAGCGGCCACAGGTGCTGCGCAATCTTGCAGCCGCGTTGCACGGTGGTCTGGGCGTGACGATCCTCGCCGAGCCGCGCCATTACCCGTACGTCGCGCGCGCACTCGATGCGCTGGCGCCGGGCCCGATCACGCTCAATCATCTCGGCCTGCGCTTTGCCGACACCGATGCAACGGGTTGGCGCGATGCGATGCGCCGCTTCGCGCGCCGCGACGATCTCTTCGTGCAACTGTCGGGCCTGCCGTTCCTGTACGGCGAGCGCTGGCGCGACGACGCTGCGCGCTCGGTGCTCGACGAGGCGTTCGATATCCTCGGGCCTTCGCGGCTGATGTTCGCCAGCGACTGGCCGATGCTCGTGCGCTTCGCCTCGTATGCCGACTGGGTGCAGACCGTCGACGCATTCCTGCAACGCCGCGGCGCGACCCGGGACGAGATCGATGCGATCTTCGCAGGCAACGTGCACCGCGCCAATCCCCGCCTTTTTGTACGCTCGCTCACCGAGACCCCATCATGAAACGATCGCAGATCAACGCCGCCATCGACCGCGCACACGAGGCGCTTCGCGAGCATGGCATCCGGCTCCCCGAATACGCATACTGGTCGCCGGACGAGTGGCGCCGCAAGGCAGGTCCCGACCATCGCCGCATCTTCGACAACATGCTCGGCTGGGCGTGTACCGACTTCGGCCAGGGCGACTTCGATCGCTGCGGCATCACGATGTTCGACGTGCGCAACGGAACGCCGGAACCGAATCTCGGCACGCCGTATGGCGAGAAGATCTTCGTTCTCGCACCCGGGCAGCGGCTGCCGTTCCACTTTCATTACAACAAGACCGAGGACATCATCAGCTACGCGGGCGGCACGCTGATGATCGAGCTCTACAACGCGAATCCGGACGAGACGATGAACGAGACGACGCCGGGCCATGTGTATTGCGATGGCGTGCGCCGGCCGTTCGAGGCCGGCCAGATCTTCGAGATCCCTCACGGGCAGAGCCTTACGATCGTGCCGCGGCTCTACCACCGGTTCTGGGCGAAGGACGGCGGTGGCGTGCTGGTCGGCGGCGAGATCTCGACGATCTCGGTGCCGAAGACCGACAACAAGTTCACCGCCGGTGGCAAGCGGTTCGTGCCGATCGAGGAGGACGTCGAACCGACGTACCTGCTGAACGTCGACTACGACCCGCTGCGCGAGATAGGATGAAACATCCCCCCACGCTCGCTTCGCTCGCTGCCCCCCGGGGGGCGGATCAGCGGCTTGGGGCGGCCCGGCGCCACTGATATGACTGCGCGTCTTGCCGACCGAGTCGCCATCGTCACCGGCGGCGCCGCCGGCATCGGCGCGGCGATCGCGCGCGCGTTCTGCGACGAAGGCGCCTGCGTCGTCGTCGCCGATCGGGACGAGGACAGCGCGAAGCACACGGCGGACGCACTCGGCGCGAAGGCCGTCGCGATGGCGGTCGACGTGACCGACGAGGATCAGGTGCGCCGCGTCGTCGCCGACACGCTGACCCGCTTCGCCCGCATCGACATCCTCGTCAACAACGCCGGCATCATGCGCAAGGCGTACGTCAAGGACATGTCCGCGGAGCTGTGGGATGCCGTCGTCGACGTGAACCTGAAGGCGACGTTCCTGTGCAGCAAGGCGGTGTTACCGGCGATGATCGAGCGGCGCTCGGGGCGCATCATCAACATCGCGTCGATCGCCGGCAAGGTCGGCGAGCCGACGGCAAGCGCGTACAGCGCCGCCAAGTGGGGCGTGATCGGCTTCACGCGCTCGCTCGCGCTCGAAGTGGCGCAGTACAACATCCTCGTCAACGCGATCTGTCCGGGGCCGATCCCGACGGCGCTCGGCCAGCAAGGCTGGCGCGAGGGTGCGCACGTCGAAGGTGTCGATCTCGATCGCATCATGGCGCGCGTCGGCTCGCGCTCGCCGCTGCGACGGCTCGGCACCGTCGAGCAGGTCGCCAGGATGGCGCTCTTCGTCGCCTCCGACGATTGCGATTTCACGACCGGCGCGGCGTTCAACGTCGACGGCGGCATCGTGATGGGTTGACACGCGCACAACGCCTGCACGAACGACCGATGGCCAGCCGAGACGCGCAGCGCCCGAACGTCGTCTTCATTCTGAGCGACGACCAGGGCGCGTGGGCGATGCGCTGCGCCGGCAACGCCGACATCGTCACGCCATCGCTCGACCGTATCGCGGCGTCGGGCGTTCGGTTCACGTCCTTCTTCTGCACGTCGCCCGTATGCTCGCCGGCGCGCGCGTCGCTTCTGACCGGCGAGATTCCATCGCGGCACGGCGTACAGGACTGGATTCGCGACGGCAACGTCGGCGCCGGGCGCATCGACTATCTAGAAGGCCGTCCGCTCCTGACCGACATCGTGGCGAAGGCCGGCTATCGCTGCGCGCTGATCGGCAAATGGCATCTCGGTGCGAGCGACGTGCCGCGTCCGGGTCACGTGAGATGGTTCGCGCATGCGTCGGGGATGAGTCCCTATTACGACGCGCCGATGATCGACGAGCGGCAGCCGCGCACGATTGCGCGCTACCTGACCGACGAATTGACCGACCAGGCGCTCGTGTTTCTCGACGACGAGTCGCCGCGTGTGCAACCGTTCTGGCTCGCGCTCAACTACACGGCGCCGCATTACCCGTGGATCGACTCGCATCCGCGCGAATACACCGATCGCTATGCCGATTGCGCGTTCGCGTCGTGCCCGCAGGAGCCGCCGCATCCGTTTTCCGCGACCGGCAATCCGGCGACCGACGAGGGCCACCGGCGACGCCGCGAAAGTCTCGTCGGCTACTTCGCCGCCGTCACCGCGATGGACGCCGGCATCGGCCGCGTGCTCGATCGCGTCGACGCGCTCGGCCTTGCGCGAAGCACGCTCGTGATCTTCATGAGCGACAACGGCATGAACTGCGGCCACCACGGCATCTGGGGCAAGGGCAACGGCACGCGGCCGCAGAACATGTACGACACCTCGGTCAAGGTGCCTGCGCTCTTCATGCAACCGGGCCGCATCGCGCCCGCCGTGCGCGACGATCTCGTGAGCGGTTACGATGTGTTCCCGACGCTGCTCGATTACGTCGGCATCCCCGATACCGCGATCCATCGGCGTCCGGGCAGGAGCTTTCGCACGCTGCTCGAGAACGGCGTAGCGAACGCCGAGCGCGACGTCGTCGTCTACGACGAATACGGCCCGGTTCGGATGGTGCGCACGCGCGAATGGAAATACGTGCATCGCATTCCCGACGGGCCGCACGAACTGTACGACCTCGCGCACGATCCCGACGAGCGGACGAACCGGATCGGCGACGAGCCGACCGCGACGATCGCCGCGGCGCTTCGCGCACGGCTCGATGCATGGTTCGCCGAATACGTCGATCCGCTGCAGGATGCCGCGCGACACGCGGCGACCGGCTGTGGCCAGCTTCGTCGCGTCACGGCCGGCGCGGACCCGAGGAATGCCTTCGCCGACGTGCCGATCGCGGCGCTCGCGGTGCCTGCGCGTTCATGATCCAGTCGTCGATCGAAAGGGAGGAACGGTGAAGCAATCGCCCGTCATGATGCGTCGACGCCTGCTGCGCGCCACTGGCATCGCGGTCGGCACCGCGTGGATTGTTCGCGCTTCCTCGGGCTTCGCCGCGACTGCACCGAAAGCCTCGCCGCTCACCATCGGCCTGTTGCGCAATCCGGTGTCCGGGCTGATCGCGGTCACCGACGAGAATGGCTGGTTCAAGGCCGCGGGCGTCGACGTGACGTCGATCACATTCAGCGGCGCCGGCGGCCCGAAGCTCATCCAGGCGATGGGTGGCGGCAGCGTCGGACTGGGCTCCGTTTCCGCAACCGCAGCGCTGCTCGCGCTGGCCGCCAACGCGGTGCCGCTTCGTATCGTCTCGATTTCCACTGACCCCGCCCCCGCGTTCGCGCTGCTGTCGGCGCCGGAGATCAGGACGATGCCCGAGCTTCGCGGCAAGCGCGTCGCGACAACGGCAGGCACGGGCCTGCAGTACTTTCTGGCGCGGGCGCTGCGCAAGTTCGGCATGACGCTCGGCGACGTCGAATTCGTGAACCTGCCGGTCGGCGATGCGCAGTCCGCGTTTCTTGCAAAGCGCGTCGATGCCGTCGTGCCGTCGCTGAACGGCCGCTACTACATCGAGCGGTTGCGCAAGGACACGCACGTGCTCTTCGGTCACGACGATTTCACGAAGCCGCCGGGCCCGACGACTCGGTTCGAGGACTACGACGTGTTCGTCGCGCCGCGCAGCATCGTCGAAAGCAACGCGCCGGCGCTGCGGGCGTTTCTCGCCGCCTACCATGGCAAGGGAGTGCCGTATCTGCTCGATCCGTCGACCCAACCCGCAGCGATCGCGGAGATCACGCGCTACGTCAACGCCGAGCAGAAGAGTCCGACGGACGAGGCCGCGATGCGCCGCCAGCTTCTCACGAGCGGGTTCTTCGACGTCGCCAAAGCGCGCGCGATTCTCGCGAGCGACGCTTTTCACGCCGGCCTCGAGGATCAGATCCGTTTCTTCGTCGACACGAAGCGCATTCCCGCGCCAATCCCGCTCGACGGCGTCATCGTGCGCGACCTCGTGGGTGGCTGATCGGCACGCAATCGCGCTGAATCGCGTACCATCGCCGGCTGGCCGACCGCGAGCGGCAACCGCGTTCGGCGTCAGGGGGTGACTTGGGTCGAAGCATCGCTATCGTCTTGCTGGCCGTGCTGTGCTCGGCGGCGGCGGTTCTCGCGGCGGACGCACAGCAGCGCGCGATATTCCATTTGGGCGTCGTTCGCGAGGGAGGCCCGGATATTGCGGCGGTCGAAGGCCTCGAGGAAGGGCTCAAGGAATTCGGGCTTCTCGAGGGCCGGGACTACGTCCTCGAATCCCGCGACCTTCGCGGCGATCCGACGGCCGTTCGTGCTGCCGCCGCGAGCCTCGAGAAGCAGAACGTCGACATCATTTTCTCGATCGCGACCTCGGTCACGATCGGCGTGAAAGCGGCGACGGTCAGGACTCCGATCGTCTTCGCCGTCGGTAGCGATCCTGTCGCCGCTGGACTGGTGCAAACGCTTTCCAAGCCCGGCGGCCGCTTGACCGGCGTTCATTATCTGACCACCGATCTCACCGGGAAGCGCCTCGAGATCCTCAAGCAGCTATTGCCGAACCTCCACCGGGTCGCGGCGTTCTACGATCCCGACAATCCGGTCGCGGTGGCTGCGATGAAGTCGGCACATGACGCCGCCCGGCAACTGCAACTCGAGATCGTCGAAGCGAAAGTGACGTCGGCGCAGCAACTGCGGAACTACCTCGCGGCGTTCAAACCCGGAGACGCCGATGCATTCTTCTACATCAACGACGCGATGATTCGAAGCCAGTCCCAGCTGATCATCGACACTTTGAAAGCGAAGAAAATACCTACGATGTTCTCATTCCCGAGCATCGCCGCGCAGGGTGCACTTGCAGGATACGGCGTGAGCTTTCGCGAAGTGGGTCGTCTGTCGGCGCGATACGTGCACGAGATTCTCGCCGGCTCCCGCCCGGGCGATCTGTCGGTGGAATCGGTCGACAGGGTGGAACTCACGCTCAACGCCGCGACGGCGCGAGCCATCGGCATCAGCATTCCGCAGGCGGTGCGACTGAGCGCAAGCGAGGTGATCGAGTAACGGTGCGTTGACGGCCGCAACGCGGCCTCCGGACCGCGAGCGCGACGGCCATGCGATTGGTTGCGTGGAACATCGAGAGCGCGCCGCCGCGCCTTGCCGCGTTGCCCGCGATCGTCGAAGCGTTCGGTTCGCCCGACGTCGTCTGCCTGCAGGAGTTGCGCATCCGCCGGCAGGATCGCGAGGACGTCGAGGCGCTCGAATCGGCGCTCCCCGGCTACCGCTGTCATCACTCGCTGCCCCGCGATCCGCGCAACGTGACCTTTCGCGGCGGGCGCATGTACGGCGTCGCGACATTCGTGCGCGGCCGCTGGCGCGGCGAGGTGCCCGATTTCGATCGCGAAGGCCGCGTCGTCGTCGTGCGCAGGCGCGGTATGTCGATCGTCAACGTCTATGCGGTCAACGGGACGTCCAAACCGCATTACGACGAAACGGGGACGATCCGCGGCGACCGTCATCGATTGAAACGGTGGTTCCAGGCGTGCGTCATGGACCTGGGCCGCGAGCTGCGCCGCCATGGCGGCGTGCTCATCGCGGGTGACTGGAACGTCTCGCGCAGCGCGCAGGACACCTACCCGCGTCTGCGCACCGAAGCGCCCCACGCGAAGGCGCGCGCCGAGTTGAACGCACGGATCGCCGCAGACGGCTTCGTCGACATCTGGCGCGAGCGCCACCCGGCGACCCGCGCGTATACCTGGTTCAACCGCAGATCGCGCGGCCTCGATGCGGCGCGGGTCGACTACGTGCTCGTTTCAGAGGATCTCGTGTCGCGCGTGCGCGGGGCCGACATTCTCGATCCGTTGCCGTTCAGCGATCACGCCCCGATCACCTGCGAGCTTGGACGGACGCTCAGGGCATAGCCCACCTCCTTCGCCGGGCCGCGCGCCGCACGCTCACCCTCCCCGCCGTACGCATTCGCGCCTATGATTCGCGGTGGCGCGCGGTGACCGACATGCCGCACGCCGGCAGGCACGTCCTTGTAGGGAGCAAGGCAATGCCGGACCCCGAACGAAAGCAGAACCCATCGGCCGCGGCGACTTCGAATGCGGGTCATCCGCGACGCGGCCGCCGCGCATTCATCGTCGCGACCGCAAGCGCGGCTGCGCTTCACACCGCCGGCTTGCGCGCCGAAGCGAAGATGCGCCGCATCGGGTTCCTCGGCAACTCCACCGGCGAGCTCGAGGCGAATCTCGTCGGCCCGTTTCGCGAAGGCCTGCACGATCTGGGCTACGTCGAGGGCCGCAACGTGGAGATCGTGTATCGCTGGGCCGGCGGCGACTATGCGCGCTTTCCCACGCTCGTCGCCGAGCTTCTCGCGGCACACGTCGATGTGATCGTGACCGCCGGCACGCCGGCGGCGCAGGTCGTCGAGCGCGCCAAAAGCGGCATCCCTCTCGTCATGGTCGCCGTCGGCGATCCGGTGGGAACGCATCTCGTCGCAAGCCTCGCGCACCCTGGCGGCAATGCGACGGGCCTCACGTCGATCGCACCCGACCTCGAAGGCAAGCGCCTCGAACTGCTGACGCAGGTGGTGCCATCGCTTGCGAGCGTTGCCGTCGTCTGGAATCCCGACAATGCGTTTCACGTCGGCGCCGAGCGCCAGGCGCAGGTCGCGGCGAAGCGGCTCAAGCTTGCGATGCTCTCGGTGCGCGTGCGCGCGGCGGCCGATTTCGATGCGGCGTTCGACGCGATCACAACCGGTGGCGCCGGCGCGCTCAGCGTGCTGGCCGATCGCATCTATCTGCACAACCGGGCACGCATCGTCTCGTTCGCCGCCCGCCGGCGCCTTCCGGCCGTGTACGCCTACCGCGAGCTGGTCGACGCGGGCGGATTGATGTCGTTCGGGCCCGACTACGCCGAAATGCATCGTCGTGCAGCGACGTACGTCGACCGCATCTTCAAGGGCGCGAAGCCGGGCGACCTGCCGATCGAGCAGCCGACGAAGTTTCAGCTGCTCGTCAATCTGCGCGCGGCCGAGGCGATCGGCCTCGCGATCCCGAAGCCGCTGCTCGTGCGGGCCGACGAGATCATCCGGTGAGCGCTGTCGTCCCGGCGCCGCGTGACACCGCGCCCGCGAGCGAAGCCTCGACCGTTGCGGCGCCCGTGCACGCCACGCGGCGTGGCCGGCTCTTCCGACGCTATCTGCTGCCGATTCTCACGCTCGTCACCATCGCGCTGCTTGCGTCGGGCGCCATCAGCGTCTACTTCACCTATCAGGAGACGAAGAGCGCGCTCGCCGCCCTGCAGCACGAAAAAGCGCTCGCCGCGGCGTCGCGGATCGAGCAGTACATCCTGCGGATCGAGCGTCAGCTCGAGTACGCCGCGCTGCCGCAGCTCGACGCGAGCAACGTCGAGCTGCGCCGCATCGAATTCCTGAAGCTCCTGCGCCAGGCGCCCGAGGTGACGGACGTGGCGCAGCTCGATGCCACCGGCCACGAGCGACTCGCGGTGTCGCGGCTCGGCATGGACAGCATCGGATCGGGTCGCGACCGCTCGCAGGAGGCGGCGTTCCGCGCACCGAAAGCCGGTCGCGCATGGTTCGGGTCCGTCTATTTCCGCAAGGAAACCGAGCCCTACATGACGATTGCCATCAGGGGCGGCGGCGACAACGGCGGGCTCACGCTCGCCGAGGTGAACCTCAAGTTCATCTGGGACGTCGTGTCGCGCATTCACATCGGGGACAAGGGAAAGGCGTACGTCGTCGACGACCAGGGTTATCTGATCGCCGATCCCGACATCGGGCTCGTGCTGCGCAAGACGAACCTCGGCGCATTGCCCCATGTCCGGGCGGCCGCGATGCGACGCGACGACGACGTCGCAACGCTTTCGACGAATCTCGCCGGCACCCGCGTGCTGACGTCGGTCGCGCCGATCGACGCGCTCAAGTGGAACGTGTTCGTCGAACAGCCGGTGTCGGAGGTGTACGCCAAGCTCAACGCGTCGATCCTGCGTACGGGCCTCCTCCTCCTCGCCGGCCTCGTCTTGTCGGCGCTCGGCGCGCTCGCGCTTGCACGCGGCATGGTGCGGCCGATCCGCACGCTGGAGGAAGGCGCGCAACGGATCGGTGCCGGCGATCTCGACCAGAAAATCGACGTTCGCACCGGCGACGAGCTCGAGGCGCTCGCCGCCCAGTTCAACCGGATGAGCGGGCAGCTGCGCGAATCCTACGCCGGGCTCGAGCATAAAGTCGCCGAGCGCACCCAGGAGCTCGAAAACGCGCTCCAGCAACAGACGGCGATCAGCGGAATCCTGCGTGTGATCTCCAGCTCACCGACCGACGTGCAGCCGGTCTTCGACACGATCGCGGCGTCGGCGCTCGACCTCTGTGGCGCCGTGTCGGCATTGGTGTTCACGTTCGACGGCGCACTCATCCACCTCGCCGCCAACGCGAACGTCGATCCCGAAGCGGAAAGTGCGTGGCGCGCGGCATTCCCGCGACCGCCGAGCCGCGACACGACCGTCGCGCGTGCCATCCTCACCGGCAAGGTCTCGGCGATTCCCGACGTTCTCGACGATCCCGACTATGCGATCGGCGACATGGCCGTCGGGACGGGATTCCGCAGCACGCTGGCCGTGCCACTGATCCGCGACGGCAAACCGATCGGTGCAATCGGCGTCGGACGCCCCGAGCCGGGGCCGTTCGGCGACCACCAGATCGCGATCCTGCAAACGTTCGCGGATCAGGCGGTGATTGCGATCGAGAACGTGCGGCTCTTCAACGAAACGAAGGAGGCGCTGGAGCAGCAGACGGCGGTCGCGGAGATCCTGCGCGTCATTCCGAGTTCTCCTTCGGACGTGCAGCCGGTGCTCGACACGATTGCCGGTGCGGCGAAGCGGTTGTGCGGCGCAACCGCCGGGCTCGTGTTCAGGTTCGACGGGGAGCTCATCCATCTCGCGGCGGCCACGAACCCGGGGCCGGCCGATGCCGACGGATGGCGCCGTGCCTTCCCGCGGCCGCCGAGCCCGGACACGGCGACCACGCGCGCCGTCCTGACCTCGAGCATCGTGATGATTCCGGACGTGCTCGAGGACCGCGAATACCGAATCGGAACGGTGGCCGCAAACACCGGATTCCGTAGCGCGCTCTCCGTTCCCCTGATCCACGACGGCCGATGCATCGGCGCGGTCGGTGTCGGACGCGCGACGCCGGGTGCATTCGACGAGAGCGAGATTTCGCTGCTCCAGACGTTTGCCGACCAGGCCGTCATCGCCATCGAGAACGTCCGCCTTTTCAACGAAACGAAGGAGGCCCTCGAGCGACAAACGGCCACGGCAGAAATCCTGAAGGTCATCAGCGGCTCGCCAACCAACCTCCAACCGGTGTTCGACTGCATTGCGCAGCGTGCCGCTGCGCTGTCATCCGCCAAATACGTTTACGTGACGACGTTCGACGGCAGGCTGATCCAGATGGGTGCCGCTCACGGCCCCGGCGCCGATGCGCATCGCAAACATTATCCGATGCAGCCTTCGATGGGCACGCTGGCCGGTCGTGTCGTTCTCACGCAACGCTCGGTCGCCATTTCCGACATGCTCGCGGACCCGACGTACGAGCAGAAGGAATCGGTCGCAGCGATCGGATTCCGGTGCGGGCTGGGGGTGCCGATGATCCGCGAAGGTCAGGTCGTCGGCTGCATCGTCGCGGCAAGAGAAGAGACCGGAGCGTTCCCGGACAAGGTCGTGGAGCTTCTGAAGACCTTCGCCGACCAGGCGGTGATCGCCATCGAGAACGCGCGCCTCTTCAACGAGACGAAGGAGGCGCTCGACCAGCAGACCGCGATTGCGCAGATCCTGCGCGTGATCTCCGGCTCGCCGACGGACGTCAAGCCCGTTCTCGACGCGATCGCCGAGCGTGCAGCGAGGCTCTGCGACGCGTCGGCCGCGTCGATGTACCTGATCGAAGGCGACGCACTGCGTCATCTCGCGTCGAAGGGCCCGTCGCCCGATGCGGTCACGCACGTCGAGACGCTGCCGATCGACCGCGCGACGATGACCGGTCGAGCCGTGCTCGAGCGCCGCACGATTCATGTCCCCGACCTGCTCGAGGTCGGTGACGAATATCCGCGCAGCCGCGAGATCGGGCAACGCCAGGGACATCGCACGGTCGTCGTGATTCCGCTGCTTCGCGACGGGAACCCGTTCGGCGCGATCCTCCTGCGCCGAAACGATGTGCGCGCATTCTCGGATCGGGAGATCGCTCTGTTGCGCACGTTCGGCGACCAGGCGGCGATCGCGCTCGAGAACGTGCGCCTGTTCAACGAGACGAAGGAAGCGCTCGAACAGCAGCGCGCGTCCGGCGAGGTGCTTTCCTCCATCAGCAACTCGATCGCGGACACGTCGCCGGTGTTCGAAACGATCCTCGCGAGCTGCGAGCGGCTTTTCGCCGGCAGGATCGGCGTCATCGACCTCGTCGGCGACGATGGGCTCGTGCAGCTCGCCGCTTATCACGGTCCGCACCAGGACCGAGTGCGCGCGATCTACCCGCACGCAGTCGACACGTCGAGCGGAACCGGTACGGCGATCGCCACACGCGCCGTCGTGCACTATCCGAACGTCAGCGACGTCCCGGAAATGGCCCGCCGGTCATTCGAAGTCTTCGACATCCAGGCGGCGATCGGCGCACCGATGATCTGGGAGGGCCGGGGCATCGGCGCCATCTGGGTTGCACGCGATCGGAGCGGTCCGTTCTCCGAGAAGGAGATTGCACTTTTGAAGACTTTCGCCGATCAGGCCGTCATCGCGATCCAGAACGCACGGCTGTTCCACGAGATCGACGACAAGAGCCGCCAGCTCGAAATTGCGAACAAGCACAAGTCGGAATTCCTCGCGAGCATGTCGCACGAGCTTCGCACGCCGCTGAATGCTGTCATCGGCTTTTCGGAAGTGCTGCTCGAGCGATTGTTCGGCGACCTCAACGAGAAGCAGGAGGATTACCTGAAGGACATTCATTCGTCCGGCAGGCACCTCCTATCGCTGATCAACGACATTCTCGACCTGTCGAAGATCGAGGCCGGACGCATGGAAATCGAGGCGTCGAGCTTCGACGTCGCGGCCGCGATTTCGAACGCGCTCACGCTGATTCGCGAGCGCGCGCAGCAGCATGGCATCGCGCTTTCGCACGATGTCGAGCCGTCGCTCGGTGCGCTTGTCGCCGACGAGCGCAAGTTCAAGCAGATCCTGCTGAACCTCCTGTCGAACGCCGTCAAGTTCACGCCCGACGGAGGGCGCATCGACGTCACGGCGCGACTCGTCGACGGCGCAGCGGAGATAGCCGTGCGCGATACCGGCATCGGCATCGCGCCGGCGGATCACGCTGCGGTGTTCGAGGAATTCCGGCAGGTCGGCCGCGATTACACGAGAAAGCAGGAGGGAACCGGCCTCGGCCTTGCGTTGACCCGCAAGTTCGTCGAACTGCACGGTGGCCGCATCCGACTCGATAGCGCACCCGGCTGCGGGTCGACGTTCACGTTCACGATTCCGCTCGCGTCATGACTGCGATCGTCCTGGAGGCATCCCGGTGAGCCTGATCCTGATCGTCGAAGACAACGAGAAGAACCTGAAGCTCGTGCGCGACGTGCTTCGGGTCAAGGGCTACGAAACGGTCGAAGCGACGAGCGCCGAGGATGGCATTCGCATCGCCCGCGAGAGCGTGCCGGACCTCGTGCTCATGGACATCCAGTTGCCGGGCATGAACGGCATCGAGGCGCTGCGGGTGCTGCGCGCCGATCGGGCGACGGCGTCGATTCCGGCGATCGCGGTCACCGCATCGGTCATGCAGCAGGATCGCAACCTCATCACCGATGCGGGCTTCGACGGGTACGTCGGCAAGCCGATCAACCTCAAGGAATTCCTCGACGCGGTGCGCACTGCGCTCGAACGCGGGAAACGGGGAGACGCATGACGCCGCACGCATCGCAGGAGACGGTGAGCGATCCCGGCGGTCGAGCGTTGCCGCGGTCGCAAGGCGCGGCCGCTGTCGCAGCCAAAGTGCTGCTCGTCGACGACACACCACTCAACCTCAAGCTGATCGGCGATCTTCTCGCGGTGAAGGGATACGCGGTCACGACCGCGGCCAATGGCGAGGAAGCGCTCGCGAAGCTCGCAGTCGACGTGCCCGACATCGTGCTCCTCGACGTCATGATGCCGGGACTGTCGGGCTACGACGTGTGCCGCCGCATCCGCGCGAATTCGGAAACCGCGCTCCTTCCGGTCGTGATGGTCACCTCGCTCGACCCGCAACAGGAGCGCGTGCACGGCATCGAGGCCGGCGCCGACGATTTCCTGTCGAAGCCGATCAACCAGCCGGAACTGTTCGCTCGCGTGCGCTCGCTTTTGCGCATCAAGGCACTGCAGGACGAAGTACGACGCCAGGCCGATGCGTTGACGCAATGGAACGCCGAGCTCGAAAGCCGGGTGCGCGAGCAGGTCGCCGAGCTTTCGCGACTCTCCCAATTGAAGCGCTTCTTCGCACCCGCGGTCGCGGATGCGATCGTGAGCGCGGGCGAGCAATCGATCCTCGCACCGCACCGCCGCGACATCTGCTACGTGTTCGTCGATCTGCGCGGCTTCACCGCCTTCACCGATTCTGCCGAACCGGAGGAAGTGCAGACGGTGCTCCACGACTATCACGCGGCGATGGGGCCGCTGATTGTCGCGCACGAAGGTACGCTCGACCGGTTCGCCGGTGACGGCATTCTCGTTTTTTTCAACGATCCACTACCGACGCCGGAGCCCGCCAGGCGTGCCGCGGGGATGACGCTCGCGATGCGAACGGCGTTCGCGCCGCTGCGCGAAAAGTGGCTCGATACCGGCTACGATCTCGACCTCGGCGTCGGTATCGCACGCGGCTACGCGACGCTCGGCGCGTTCGGTTACGAAGGCCGCTTCGACTACACGGCGATCGGGAGCGTCGTCAATCTGGCCGCGCGTCTGTGCGGCGAAGCGAAGGCCGGGCAGATCCTGATCGATCAGCGAATGCGCGCGGCACTCGGCGACGCCTTCATGATCGATCCGGTGGGCAAGCTGGCGCTGAAGGGCTTCGCGCAGCCGGTGACAGCATTCGCGCTGACCGACGATTGATGGCGGGTCCGTTCATCTAGCCCGCAGCCGACCGCATTCGCGGAAAGGGGCGCAAATTCACGAGGTGGCGTAAAATCCGATCATACGGGCAAGCGACACAATCGCTTCGCCCGAGGCAGCCGCGTTCACGACTTCGCGGCGCGATCCGGAACACGATTCTTGGAGCTTTCGCCGATGGCCCTGCCCGCTGCGGTTCCCGCCGTCGCGCTTCGCGACGTCTCGCTCGACGACAGATACGAGTTCGGTACCGGCCGCGTCTTCCTGACCGGCGTGCAGGCGCTCGTCCGCCTGTTGATCCTGCAACGGCAGCGCGACTCGCGCGCCGGCCTCGATACGGGCGGCTTCGTCTCGGGCTATCGCGGCTCGCCGCTCGGCGGCCTCGACCAGGCGTTGTGGAAGGCGCAAAAATTCCTCGACCGCGCGCACATCAAGTTTCAGCCGGGCTTGAACGAAGACCTCGCCGCGACCGCGGTCTGGGGCACGCAGCAGGTCACGATGTACGACGGCGCGAACGTCGACGGCGTGTTCGCGATGTGGTACGGCAAGGGGCCGGGCGTCGACCGGTGCGGCGACGTCTTCAAGCACGCCAACTTCGCCGGCACCTCGAAGCATGGCGGCGTGCTCGTGCTCGCCGGCGACGACCACGCGGCGAAATCGTCGACGCTGCCGCACCAGTCCGACCATCAGTTCTCGGCAGCGATGATGCCGGTGCTCTATCCGTCATCGGTGCAGGAGATCCTCGACCTCGGCCTGCATGGATGGGCGATGAGCCGCTATTCCGGCTGCTGGGTCGGCTTCAAATGCGTGTCCGACACCGTCGAAAGCTCGGCATCGGTCGACGGCGATGCGGCCGACGTCGACATCATCATCCCCGACGACTTTCCGCTGCCACCCGACGGCGTTTCGATCCGCTGGCCCGACACGTTCCTCGGCACCGAAGCGCGGATGCAGGATTACAAGATCTACGCGGCGCTGCATTACTGCCGCGTCAACGCGCTGAACCGGATCGTCATCGATTCGCCGCGGCCGCGGCTCGGCATCATCACGAGCGGCAAGAGCTACCTCGACGTGCGCCAGGCGCTCGACGATCTGGGCATCACCGAAGCCGATGCCGCGGAAATCGGCATTCGCGTCTTCAAGGTCGCGATGCCGTGGCCGCTCGAGCCCGAAGGCGTGCGGCACTTCGCCGAAGGTCTCGACGAAATCCTCGTCGTCGAGGAAAAGCGGCAGATCGTCGAATATCAGCTGAAGGAGCAGCTCTACAACTGGCGCGACGACGTGCGCCCGCGCGTCGTCGGCAAGTTCGACGAGAAGGGCGAATGGATGCGTCCGCACGGCGATTGGCTGCTGCCGCCGCACGCGGAGCTGACGCCGGCGATGATCGCGCGCGTGATCGCGCAGCGGATCCAGCGGCTCGACCTCCATCCGCGCACCGCGGAGCGCATCCGCCAGCGCGTCGACTTCATCAACCAGAAGGAGCGCGCGCTCGCCCGGCCGAAGATCAATCTCGCGCGGATGCCCTACTTCTGCTCGGGCTGCCCGCACAACACGTCGACGAATGTCCCCGAAGGCAGCCGCGCGACGGCGGGCATCGGCTGCCACGTGATGTCGATCTGGATGGATCGCAGGACATCGACGTTCACGCACATGGGCGGCGAAGGCGTGCCGTGGATCGGCCAGGCGCCGTTCACGAACGAGAAGCACATCTTCGCGAACCTCGGTGACGGCACGTACTACCACAGCGGCATCCTCGCGATCCGCGCGGCGGTCGCGGCCGGCGTCAACATCACCTACAAGATCCTCTACAACGATGCCGTCGCGATGACCGGCGGACAGCCGGTGGACGGTCCGCTCTCGCCGCGCGACATCGCACGCCAGTGCGCAGCCGAAGGTGTTTCGAAGATCGTCGTCGTCAGCGACGAGCCTTCCAAGTATCCGGCGCGCTATTTCGACGACGGCATCGAGATCCATGATCGCGACGAGCTCGACGGCGTACAGAAGCAACTGCGCGAGACCACCGGCACGACGATCCTGCTCTACGACCAGACGTGTGCCGCGGAGAAGCGCCGCCGCCGCAAGCGCGGCAAGTTTCCCGATCCCGCGAAGCGCGTCGTGATCAACGAGCTCGTTTGCGAAGGCTGCGGCGATTGCGGCGTCAAGTCGAACTGCGTGTCCGTCGCACCGATCGAGACCGAGTTCGGGCGCAAGCGCACGATCGACCAGTCGTCGTGCAACAAGGACTATTCGTGCGTCAAGGGTTTCTGTCCGAGCTTCGTCACCGTCGAGGGCGGCCAGTTGCGGAAGCCCAGGAAGGCGCAAGCGGTCGACGGTTCACATCTGCCGCAGCCGGCGCTCGCGTCGACGGCGAATCCGTACGGCGTGCTCGTCACCGGCATCGGGGGTACCGGCGTCGTCACCGTCGGCGCGTTGCTCGGCATGGCGGCCCACGTCGAAGGCAAGGGCGTGTCCGTGCTCGACATGACCGGACTCGCGCAGAAGAACGGCGCCGTCGTGTCGCACGTGCGGATCGCCGACCGGCCCGAGCAGCTCTACGCGACGCGGATCGCCGCCGGCGAAGCGAAGCTCGTGCTCGCCTGCGACATCCTGACCGGCGTCGGCAACGAGGCGCTCGCGAAGATGCAGAAGGGCGTGACGAAAGCGCTCGTGAACACGTCGCTCGTGATGCCGGCGCAATTCACGCGCGAGCCGGACCTGGCGTTTCCGACCGGCTCGATGGAGCAGGAGATCAAGGATGCGGTCGCGCCCGGCGATGCGGAGTTCCTCGATGCGACGAAGCTCGCGACCGGCTTGATGGGCGATTCGATCGCGACCAACCTGTTCATGATCGGATACGCCTACCAGCGGGGCTTGCTACCGGTCGGCGAAGCGGCGATCCTGCGCGCCGTCGAGCTGAACGGTGCCGCGGTCGACGCGAACAAGCAGAGCTTCCTGTGGGGCCGTCTGGCGGCCGTCGAGCCGCAGAAGGTCGTCGATGCGGCGATTCCGTCGGCGAAGCCCGAATCGCAGCGTCTGTCCGAATCGCTCGACGAAATCATCGAGCGCCGCCGCGCGTTTCTGACCGATTATCAGGACGCCGCCTATGCGAAGCGCTATGTCGATCTCGTCGCCAGGGTGCGCGACGTCGAAACGGCGCGAGAGCCCGGCGCGACCGACCTGAGCGAGGCCGTCGCGCGCTACTACTTCAAGCTGCTCGCGATCAAGGACGAATACGAAGTGGCGCGGCTTTATGCGGAAACCGATTTCGTCGCTCGCGTCGCGGCGCAGTTCGAAGGCGACTACACGCTCAGATTCCATCTCGCGCCGCCGACGACGAACAAGCCCGACGCGAAAACCGGCGAAGCCCGCAAATCGACGTACGGACCTTGGATGCTGCCGGCGTTTCGCGTGCTCGCGAAGATGCGTCGTTTCCGCGGCGGTGCGCTCGACATCTTCGGAAAGACCGACGAGCGGAAGCGCGAACGCACGCTGATCGGCGAGTACGAAGCGCTGATCGACGAGTTGCTGGCGAAGCTTTCGCCGGACAACTACGAGCTCGCGGTCGGCCTCGCGTCGATTCCGGAGCACATTCGCGGCTACGGGCACGTGAAGGAGCGGCATCTCACCGAAGCGAAGGCGCGCGAAGCCCGGTTGCTCGAGCGCTTCCGCGCTGCGGCGCCACAGGCGAAGCCGGCCGGCGTCGCGCTCGCAGCGGACTGACCCCTCGTCTTAACCGTCTCCCCCACGGGGACGGAGCCGAGCGAAAGCGAGGCGGGTGAGCGGCTTGGCAGTTACGCCGAACCGCGGCGCCTTCGCGTCCCCGCTTCCTGCCGCGGCATCGTTTGCGCAATCGGCGCCTGCGGCGCCGGCAGGTCGAGAACGGTGCGCTCGATCGTTGCAAGGCGCGCGGCGGTGTCGGGAAGTCGCGGGACGTCGAGCCGCGGCGCTTCGCCGAGGCCGAGCGTCGCCGTCAGATCGCCGCACGTGTCGCGTCGCCAGCGCGACAGGTAAGGCACTTCGACGCCGAAACGCTTCTCGATCAGGCGCAACGTCGACGTGTGATCGAACGTGTCGCCGACCACGAAGCCACCGCGCGAAAACGGCGACACGACGAGGCACGGCACGCGAAAGCCGAGCCCCACCGGCTGGCCATCGACGAATTCGCCCGGCGTGCCCGGTGGCGCGACCGCGGGCAGCACGTGGTCGAACTGCCCATCGTTCTCGTCGTAGTTGATGATGACGACCGATTTCGCCCACACGCGCGGATTCGACCATAGCGCCATCAGCACGTCGCGCGTGTGATGCTCGCCCGCGGCGGGCAGGTAATCGGGGTGCTCGCTGACGGTCGACGGCGGGACGATCCATGCGACCTGCGGCAGATTGCCCGTGCGAAGATCGTGCAGCAGCTCGTAGTGCGGCCGCGGTCGCAGCGCGTTGTCGCGCAGCGCAGAACGTCGGCCGCTATGCAGGTACGCGGCGAAAAACTTGACGACATTGCAGTTGTAATCGTCGTAATCGTGATAGATGCGCCAGCTGATGCCGGCCCGGTCGAGCCGCTCGGGATAGGTTTCCCAGCGCAGATCGCGCCGGCCGTTGACGACGACCGGCTCGCCGAAGGCGCCGGCGGCGTCGATCGATCCGGTCATCAGAAACAGGCGGTTCGGATGCGTCGGCCCGAGCAGCGACGCATGGTAGCCGTCGCAGACCGTGAACGCGTCGGCGAGCGCGTGATAGAACGGCAGATCGTCGCGCGTCAGGTAACCCATCGTCAGCGGAGCGAAATCGCCGTTGGTCGTCCGATGCGCGCGGACGAAGCCGTCCATCGCGCCCCGGTTCCAGCACTCGTGCAGCGCGCGGAAGCTATGCGAAAGGTCATGCAGTCGCTGCGCACCGGTACGCTGCGTGTCGAGACGAAACGGCAGCACATAGCCGTCCGGATGATGCGCGTCGGGCTGATGAAAGACGCTGCGCCCGCCTTCCAACGACAAGCCGGCCGGGTCGTCGAAACCGCGGACGCCGGCGAGCGTCCCGAAGTAATGATCGAACGAGCGGTTCTCCTTCATCAGCACGATGATGTGGTCGATGTCGGACAATCGCGCGGCGACCGGCTCGAGCGTCCGCGCGTCTTGCCCGGTTGCCGAGATTGCCTCGGGCGATGGCGTCGCGCACGCGGCGAGCACCGACGACGTCGTCAGTGCGGCTGCGGAGCACAGGAAACGACGGCGGGAAGGATCGTGCATCGGCGGTCGATCGACGACATGACGCGCGGCGGCATCGCGCGCTCGCCATTTTGCGCATCGTCATCGGGCGATACAAGCGTCCGCAGGACGTCCGCATGAACGCGCCGCACGCGCCCGCCCTCCTCGCCACCGACGCCTTCGCGCCGGCACGCGGCTGGTTTCATGCGCAAGGCCACACACCGTTTCCGTTTCAGGAAGCGGTGTGGGCCGCGTATGCCGAGGGCCGCTCGGGTCTTGTCCATGCGCCGACCGGCATGGGCAAGACGTACGCGGCGCTGCTCGGTCCGCTTGCGCTCGGTCCATCGGGGGGCGCGAACGACCCGCCGCCGCTGAACGTGCTGTGGATCACGCCGCTGCGCGCACTCGCGCGGGACACCGGGCTCGCATTGACCCGTGCGGCGAACGTGCTGCAGCCGCATTGGCGAGTGGAGGTGCGCACCGGCGACACGAGCACCGCAACGCGCGCGAAGCAAGCGCAGCGGCTGCCGACGATCCTCGTCACGACGCCGGAGAGCCTCACGCTGCTCCTCGCGCGCGACGATTGGCGTACGCAGTTCGCACACCTTGCCGCGGTCGTCGTCGACGAATGGCACGAACTGATGTCGACGAAGCGCGGCGTGCAGGTCGAGCTGGCGCTCGCGCGGCTCCGCAACGGTCACCCGCAACTGCCGATATGGGGGCTCTCCGCAACGCTCGCGAATCTCGACGAAGCGCTCGCCTGCCTCGTCGGCCCTGGCAACGCCGCCGAAGCGCGAATCGTCGAAGGCCTTGCCGACAAGCCGATCCGGATCGACACCGCACGGCCGGTGACGATCCAGCGCTTTCCGTGGGGCGGCCACATCGGCCTTGCGCTGCTGCCGCAGGTGATCGGTGCGATCGACAACGCACTCTCGACGCTGATCTTCACGAACGTTCGGTCGGCGACGGAGATCTGGTACCAGGCGCTGCTCGACGCGCGTCCGCATTGGGCCGGACAGATCGCGCTCCATCACGGATCGCTCGAGCGCGACGTGCGCGACTTCGTCGAGGAAGGCGTGCGCACGCAGCGGCTTCGCGCGGTCGTCTGCACGTCGAGCCTCGATCTCGGCGTCGATTTCACGCCGGTCGACCAGGTGCTGCAGATCGGCAGTCCGAAGGGCGTCGCGCGCCTGCTGCAGCGTGCGGGCCGCAGCGGCCACCAGCCGGGTGCGTTGTCGAAGATCACCGTCGTGCCCACACAGGCGCTCGAACTCGTCGAAGCCGCCGCCGCGCGCGAGGCCGCTCTCGAGCGCCGCATCGAGCCGCGAAGGCCGCTCACCGGGCCGCTCGACGTGCTGGTCCAGCACCTCGCCACCTGCGCGCTGGGCGGCGGCTTTCGTCCCGACGAATTGCTCGCGGAGGTCCGCACGACGCACGCGTATGCGCAGCTGGATTCCGGCGAATGGCAATGGGCGCTCGACTTCGTCGTGCACGGCGGCGCGAGCCTCAATGCGTATCCCGAGTATCGCCGCGTCGTGATCGGCACCGACGGCATCGCGCGGATGCCGGATGCGCAGATGGCGCGCCGGCATCGGATGCAGATCGGCACGATCGTCTCCGACGCGAGCATCGTCGTGCAGCTTCGCGACGGCCGCAGGCTCGGTCACGTCGAGGAATCGTTCATCGCGCGGCTCGCGCCCGGCGATTGCTTCGTGTTCGCTGGCCACGTGCTCGAGTTCATCCGTGTCCGTGAGATGACCGCGTCGGTGCGGCCTGCGCCGAAGCAATCGGCCGTCGTCACGCGGTGGCTCGGCACGAAGATGCCGTTGTCCACGTTGCTTTCCGAACGCACGCGCAGGCTGGTCGCCGCGGCGAAGCAAGGCCGGTTCGATTCGCAGGAGCTCATGCTCGTGCGACCGCTGCTCGAATTGCAGGCACGCTGGTCGGCGCTGCCCGACGAGCGCGAATGGCTCTGCGAGCGCATTGCGCTGCGCGAGGGCCATTACACGTTCTTCTACCCGTTCGAGGGACGCCTCGCGCACCTCGGGCTGGCGACGCTCTTCAGCTATCGGCTGTCGCGCAAGACGCCGCGCAGCTTCAGCCTGATGGTCAACGACTACGGCTTGGGGCTCATGTCGAAGGCGCCGCTCGACCTTTCGCTCGGCGACATCGGCCGCCTGCTGGCCGCACCGAACGTCGAAGCCGACATTCTCGCGGGGCTCAACGCCGCCGAGCTCGGGCGGCGGCAGTTCCGCGAGATCGCGCGCGTCGCAGGTCTCGTGTTCCAGGGCTACCCTGGCCAACCGCAATCGAACCGGCAGTTGCAGGCGTCGAGCGGGTTGCTTTGGGACGTCTTCAACGAATACGATCCCGGCAACCTGCTGCTGCGCCAGGCGACGCGCGAAGTGCTCGAGCGGCAGCTGGAAGCGTCGCGGCTCACCGCGGCGCTCGCGCGGATGCGGGGATGCCGTGCGATCGTCACGCGGCCGCGCCGCCCGACGCCGTTCGCGTTCGCGCTGATCGTCGAGCTTTTTCGTGAGAAGCTCACGACCGAGGCGCTCGACGCGCGCGTCGCGCGAATGGTCGCCGATCTCGAAGCGGCCGCGCAGCGCGCCGCTTGCTCGACGTGAGGAGGAATCGATGAACGACGGGCCTTCGCGATGGTTCGATTTGTCGGGACGCGTCGCCCTCGTCACCGGCGGCTCCCGCGGATTGGGCTTCGCGATCGCGCGCGGGCTGGCGGCTGCCGGTGCGAAGGTCGTCGTCAACGGCCGCAACGAGGCCGCGTTGGTGGACGCGACGGCGCGCCTCGCACGCGACGGATACGCCGTCGACGGAGCGCCATTCGACGTGACCGATGCGCGGGCAATACGCGAAGGCGTGGCCGCCATTGCGAAACGCACGGGACCCGTCGACATCCTCGTCAACAACGCAGGCATCCAGCGCCGGCATCGGCTGGTCGATTTTCCGCAGCACGACTGGGACGACATCATCGCGACGAACCTGACGGCGCCGCATCTCGTGTCGCAGGCCGTGCTGCCGGCGATGATCGAGCGGCGCCGCGGCAAGATCATTCACATCGCATCGCTGATGGCCGAATTCGCGCGTCCGACCGTCGTGCCCTACATCGCCGCGAAGGGCGGCGTGCGCCAGCTGACGCGCGGCATGGCGGTCGAGCTCGCGCCGCACGGCATCCAGGTCAACGCGATCGCACCAGGCTATTTCGCCACCGAGATGAATCGCGCGCTGCTCGACGACGCGAAGTTCGATGCATGGGTGAAGACGCGCACCCCTGCGGGACGCTGGGGACAGCCGGACGAGATCGCGGGCCTCGCCGTGTTTCTTGCGTCGTCCGCCGCCGATTACGTGACCGGCCAGATGATCCTGATCGACGGCGGAATGTCGGTGGCGCTTTAGCGCTGCTTCGCCGCGCGATACAGGTTGGTCGTGCGCGCGCCGGAGCGGCAGAACGCGAGTGTCGGCTTCGGCAGCTTGTCAATCAGCTCGCGCATCTTCGCGATCTCGCCGGGCGTCTGGAAGCCCGACTGCACGGGCAGGAACGCGTAGTCGAGCCCGGCCGCCGACGCAGCCGTTTCGATCGACTGCGACGTCGGTTGCGAAGGTCCACCCTCGAAGTCGGGACGATTGTTGACGATGCTGCGAAAGCCCGCGGTCGCCGCCTGCGCGACGTCGTCGACGCTCAACTGTCCGGCGGTTGCGAAATCGGGTGCGAGCCACGTGAATGCGAGTGCCATCGTCGTTCCTTTCAGCCGGGAGCCCTGCTCGTCGAAGGTCGCCGGTCGAGCAGCCGGTAGAGCCACGTGAGGCCGGCGTTGGTCCCTTGCGCGGGGCGATATTCGCAGCCGACCCATCCGTCGTATTTGAGCTCGTCGAGCATCTTGAAGAGATAGCCGTAGTTGACTTCGCCGACGTCCGGCTCGTGACGACCCGGCACGCCGGCGATCTGCACGTGACCGATGTGCGGGAGCCAGTGGCGGAGCTTCTCGGTCAGGTCGCCCTCGACGATCTGCGCGTGGTAGAAGTCCATCTGCACCTTGAGATTGCGCGCGCCGACCTCGTTTCGCACCGCGTGCGCCTGCGCCTGCGTCGTCAGCAGGTAGTCCGGCATGTCGCGCGGGTTGAGCGGCTCGATCAGGACCGTCGCCTTCTGCGCCGCTGCCTCGGTGGCCGCGTGCCGCAGATTGCGCACGTAGGTGCGCATCCGTCGCTCGCGCTCGGCGTCATCCGCACCCGGCGGCACGACGCCGGCCATCACGTGGATGCGCGGACACGAAAGCGCCTGCGCATAGCGCAACGCGTTCGCGATGGCGGCGTTGAACTCGTGCTCGCGTCCGGGCAGCGACGCGAGGCCGCGGTCGCCGGCCTCCCAATCGCCGGGCGGCGCATTGATCAGAACGACTTCGAGCCGATGCGCCTGCTGCTCGGCGACGACCTCCTGGAGCCGGTATTCGTAAGCGAACGCGAACTCGACCGCGCGAAATCCCGCTTGCGCGGCCTCGCCGAAGCGTGACAGGAACGGCACTTCGGTGAACAGGAACGACAGATTGGCCGCGAAGCGTGGCATGTCGGGAGCGGTCTTTCGCGCGGTGCGTCGACTACAATTGTGCCTCGATTGTGCGCCGCGGACACATGTCGCGCTGCAATTTTCCGCGAATCGATGTCCGTCGCATCCCTGCCGCTGCCGTTCGATCCGCCACCACGCGCGCCGCATGGCGCGCCGAAGCAAACGGCGACGCTCGCTGGCGAGTCCGTCGTGCTGCACGCATCGCGCGCGCTGGAATGGCCGCGCGAGCGCACGCTGTTCGTCGCCGACGTGCACCTTGGCAAGGCCGCCGCCTTTCGCGCCGCAGGTGTGCCGCTGCCGCGGGGATCGACGTCGACCGATCTGCGCAGGCTCGACGAACTGATCGCGCAGACCAGCGCGCAGCACCTCGTGGTGCTCGGAGATTTGCTGCATGCCCGAGCAGGACGCGTCGCCGCATTAACGCGCGCATTCGTCGCGTGGCGCACGCATCATCCGAACGTCGACGTCGTGCTCGTGCGCGGCAATCACGACGCGCACGCCGGCGATCCGCCTGCAGAGTGGCGGGTGCGCTGCGTCGACGCACCGCATCCGCTGCCGCCGTTTCTCGCGTGCCACCAGATCGAGAAGCCGCGCTCGGGCTACGCGTTGTGCGGTCACCTGCATCCGGCGGTGCGCATCGAAGCCGGCGGCGAATCCGAGCGCCTCCCGTGCTTCGTTCTCGGTCCCAGCCACGCGATCCTGCCGGCGTTCGGGCGCTTCACCGGCATGGCGGACATCACGCCGTCGCCTGACGAGCGCATCGTCGCGATCGCGGGCGACGCGCTGTTCGAACTGCCACGCGTGCGATGAGCAGTGTCGCAAAACTGCAACGACGCGGCGCCGTTCGTCGGTCGCCGGTTCGCGTCACCGCGCGCTGTGGATGACGCGGTGGATAGCCGGTGGAGATACGGGTGATCGTTCGTGCAATCGGCCGCGAAGCGCCGTTTCGCGCGGGCTTTCGGGCGTTTCCCCTGTGGAGGAAAAAACACTTGCGCTGCCCGCGCCCGGCTACTATGCTTGGTGGCGAAAACACACGTGCGGCACAACATATAGTGGGTTCGACCGCGAGCGATCCGCGGCGAACGGGCCTCGGCACCGCCGGTTTCGAGCCGGATCGACCGATGTCCACTGCGGGGCGGGCATGCCCCTTGGCGCCTCTGGCGCAACCACGAACACATGCGCCGGCGGCGACGCCGGCAACGACAAGGCAAGAACAAGGAGTTCCCTCATGCGCATCGTCACGACGTCCCCCTCGCCCACTGCAACACCGCCGCGCGATCTGATCGTGGGAGAAACGGGAGGGACCGTGGCAGGCACCGATCCGCGCTTCGCGCAATTCAAGGTGATCCGTCGCAACGGCGCCGTCGTCGGCTTCGAGCCGGCGAAGATTTCGATCGCGATGACGAAGGCGTTTCTCGCGGTGAGCGGCGGCCAGGGCGCCGCGTCGGCGCGCGTGCGCGACCAGGTCGCGAAGTCGACCGACGCCGTCGTCGTCGCGCTTCTCAAGCGCAAGCCCGACGGCGGTGCGATCCACATCGAGGAGATCCAGGACCAGGTCGAACTCGCGCTGATGCGCGGGGGCGAGCACGAAGTCGCGCGTGCGTATGTGCTCTACCGCGAGAAGCGCGCGCAGGAGCGCGCGCAGCAGAAGCAGCAGCAGACGGCGAAGTCCGAGGATACGACGCTGCACGTCGTCGACAACGGCGTGCGCAAGCCGCTCGATTTCGACCGCCTCTCGGACCTCGTCAACGTCTCCTGCGAGGGGCTGCCCGACGCCGAGCCGAACCGCATTCTCAAGGCAACGCTCAAGGACCTCTACGACGGCGTGCCGATGGAGGAAGTGCGCAAGTGCGTCGTGCTCGCCGCGCGCACGCTGATCGAGAAGGATCCGGCGTATTCGTACGTCACCGCGCGGCTTCTGCTCGATGCGCTGCGCTTCGAGGCGCTGGGCGAGGAAGCGACGCAGGCCGACATGGCGACGCGCTACGCCGACTACTTCCCGCAGTTCGTCAAGCACGGCATCAGGATCGGACTTCTGAACGAGGCGCTCACGCAGTTCGATCTGAAGCGCCTCGGCAAGGCGTTGAAGCCCGAGCGCGATTTGCAGTTCGGTTACCTGGGCCTGCAGACGCTCTACGACCGCTACTTCCTCGTCGACCAGTACGTCGGCGGCCGGCGCTTCGAGCTGCCGCAGTGCTTCTTCATGCGCGTCGCGATGGGTCTCGCGCTTTCCGAGGTCGACCGCGAGGCGCGCGCGATCGAGTTCTACGACGTGCTGTCGACGTTCGACTTCATGAGCTCGACGCCAACGCTTTTCAACTCGGGCACGCACCGGTCGCAGCTTTCGTCGTGCTACCTGACGACCGTGTCCGACGACCTCGACGGCATCTACGAGGCGATCAAGGAGAACGCGCTCTTGTCGAAGTTCGCTGGCGGCCTCGGCAACGACTGGACGAACGTGCGCGCAATGGGCTCGCACATCAAGGGCACCAACGGCAAGTCGCAGGGCGTCGTGCCGTTCCTGAAGGTCGTCAACGATACGGCGGTAGCGGTGAACCAGGGCGGCAAACGGAAGGGCGCCGTCTGCACCTACCTCGAGACGTGGCACCTGGACATCGAGGAGTTCCTCGAACTGCGAAAGAACACCGGCGACGATCGCCGCCGCACGCACGACATGAACACGGCGAACTGGGTGCCGGATCTGTTCATGAAGCGCGTGATGGAGGGCGGCGAGTGGACGCTGTTCTCGCCGTCGGACGTGCCCGACCTGCACGACAAGTGGGGCCGCGTGTTCGAGGAGGCGTACCGGCGCTACGAGGAGAAGGTCGCGCGCGGCGAACTGAAGCTCTTCAAGAAGCTGCCCGCGGTGCAGCTGTGGCGGAAGATGCTGTCGATGCTGTTCGAGACCGGGCATCCGTGGATCACGTTCAAGGATGCGTGCAACCTGCGCTCGCCGCAGCAGCACGCGGGCAGCGTCCACAGCTCGAACCTTTGCACCGAGATCACGCTGAACACGAGCGAGACCGAAATCGCCGTCTGCAACCTGGGCTCGGTCAATCTGCTTGCGCACATGCGCGAAGTCGACGGCCGCTGCGAGCTCGACCAGGCGAAGCTCGCGCGCACGATCGGCACCGCCATGCGGATGCTCGACAACGTCATCGACATCAACTATTACGCGGTGTCGAAGGCGCGGAACTCCAACCTGAAGCACCGGCCGGTGGGCCTCGGCATCATGGGCTTCCAGGATTGCCTGCACCTGATGCGCGTGCCCTACGCATCGGACGAAGCGCTCGCATTCGCCGACACGTCGATGGAAGCGGTCTGCTATCACGCGTACCAGGCCTCGACCGAGCTTGCGGAAGAGCGCGGCCGTTACGCGTCCTACAAGGGCAGCCTCTGGGATCGCGGCATCCTGCCGCAGGACACGCTCGCGCGCCTGCGCGACGAGCGCGGCGGCTACGTCGAGATCGACGAGTCGTCGACGCTCGACTGGGATGCGCTGCGCAAGCGCATCGCTGCGCACGGCATGCGCAACTCGAACTGCGTCGCGATCGCGCCGACGGCGACGATCTCCAACATCATCGGCGTCGCCGCGTCGATCGAGCCCGAGTACCAGAACATCTATGTCAAGTCCAACCTGTCCGGTGAGTTCACCGTCGTCAACGAGCAGCTCGTCAGGGACTTGAAGGCGCGCAATCTGTGGGACGACGTGATGGTGTCCGACCTCAAGTATTTCGATGGCTCGCTCGCTAAGATCGATCGCGTGCCCGAGGAGTTGCGCCTGCTGTACGCAACGGCATTCGAGGTCGAGCCGTCCTGGATCGTCGAAGCCGGCGCCCGCCGGCAGAAATGGATCGACCAGGCGCAGAGCCTCAACATCTACATGTCGGGCGTCTCGGGGAAGAGGCTCGACGACACCTACAAGCTCGCGTGGATGCGCGGCCTGAAGACGACGTACTACCTGCGCTCGCTTGCGGCGACGTCGGCGGAGAAGTCGACGGGCCGTGGCGGTGAACTCAATGCCGTCGCCGAGTCGAGCGGCCTCGCCGCAATGGCCGCAACGGCGCGCGCGAGCGCCGCACCCGTCGAGCCCGAACCCAAGTTCTGCGGCATCGACAATCCCGACTGTGAGGCCTGTCAATAGGGTTTCCATGCGACGCGGCGCAGCAGTGACAGCGGCACTCGCCCTCTCGATCGCGCCCGACTCAGCGCACTCGGCGGCGCTGCGCGAGCGCGTTCAGGTGCTCGAATCGCGCCCGGGCGTGCGGGAAGTGCTGCTCGTGACCGAGGCGACGCCGCATGCGGACGGGCAGCACGCCGTGATCGTGCTCGGTGGCGGCGGCGGCGGCTTCGCCGTCACGTCGCGCGACGGCGTGCCGAGCGTGCACGGCGGACTTCCGCTGGCGCAGCGACAGCGCCTGGCGAATGCGATCGGAGGTCCCGTCGTCGCGCTGTCGCCGCCGACCGATCGGCCGGTGATGGATCGCGCGTGGCGGCTTTCCAACGATCACGTGGCCGACATGCAGACGGCGGTGCAGTGGACGAAGCAACAGTGGCCGCAGGCGCGCACGTGGGTGCTGGGACTCAACAACGGCGCGCTGTCGGCGGCGGTCGCCACCGCGAGCATCGACGACCTCGCCGGCGCGGTGCTGCTGTCGTGCGTCGACGAAGCGCTCGACCAGCCACAGAGATCCGACTGCATGCGCGTGCTCGCCGTGCGACATCGCGCAGACAGCGCGGTGCCGCCTGCGGCACGACCGCAAGCGTACGGACGCAGGACGGTGGTGACGGTGCACGACGCACGGCAAACCCGTGCGCACACGATCGATGCCGGCAACATCGTGCATCCGCACTTCGAGGGCAAGGAGCGGCAGGTAGTGGATGTCGTCGCGCGGTGGATTCTCACCGGCGCGGCGCCCGACGAGATTCGGTGAACCGGTGAAGCGACAGCCAGCAATGCCCATGAGAGCAATGCGCGGCGACACCGGGACGACGGACCCGCGCGAACCCGGACAGGACGCGAAGTTGGCGTGGACGCGCCAGGGACCAGCACGACCGAAGAGGCCGGCAACGGCCGGCAGTTGTTCTACTGGGGGCGCGTGGACGTCGTCAGCCGTTTCGCCGCGCGCCGACTTTTCCCAGGACTGGGTTCCCGGTGTGATGCGGTCGTCGACGGCTCGTGCCATGCGCGGGCCGCCGCTCGATCGCGAGAGCCATCCCTTTCGCGAAAGGAGGTTTCTGTTGGCCCGGTACGAGTATGCACCCCGACACGTGGTGGACGCGCGTTGGCTCGGTGACTACAAGGTCTGGTTGGAGTTCAACGATGGGCGCAAGGGCGTCGTCGATCTGGCGGACGAGCTGCATGGCGAAGAGCTCGAGCCGCTGCGCAATCGCGAGCGCTTCTCGCAGTTCTATTTGGACTATGGACTGGCGTCGATCGCCTGGCTCGAGGGTCAGGATTTCACACCGGAATTTCTCTACGACAAGCTGACGCCGATGCATTGACGGCACGAACGCCGCCTCCCGTGCGCAATGCGCGGGAGGCGGTACCGACGAATCGAACCGCAACCATTCCGCTTCGACACAAGAACGAGCATCAGGAGACGCCCGCCATGCTGAGTTTCGACGACGATTTCACCGCCCCGCACGTCCCTCACAAGGCGCCCGCCAGGCCGGCAATGGCCGCAGGCCAGGTTGCGGCGGTCGCGACGCCGCGCATGGTGGCCAAGCCGGCCGTCGATGCCGAGGCGCAACGCCGCGCACTGCAGGACGGCTTTCGCCGCGTGCGCGTCGAGGACAAGCGCGTCATCAACGGCCAGGCCGACGTCAACCAGCTGGTGCCGTTCAAGTACAAGTGGGCGTGGGACAAGTATCTCGCCGGCTGCGCGAATCACTGGATGCCGCAGGAAATCAACATGCAGCGCGACATCGAGCTGTGGAAGAATCCGGCGGGCCTGACCGACGACGAGCGCTTGATCGTCAAGCGCAATCTCGGCTTCTTCGTAACGGCCGACAGCCTTGCCGCCAACAACATCGTGCTCGGCACGTATCGCCACATCACCGCGCCCGAATGCCGGCAATACCTGCTGCGCCAGGCGTTCGAGGAAGCGATCCATACCCACGCGTATCAGTACATCGTCGAAAGCCTGGGCCTCGACGAAGCGGAGATCTTCAACGCGTACCACGAAGTGAAGTCGATTCGCGAGAAGGACGCGTTCCTGATCCCGTTCATCGAGGTGCTCACCGATCCGACGTTCAAGACAGGGACGCCCGAGGCCGACCGGCAGCTCCTGAAGAGCCTGATCGTGTTCTCCTGCATCATGGAAGGCCTGTTCTTCTACGTCGGCTTCGTCCAGATCCTCGCGATGGGCCGGCAGAACAAGATGACCGGCGCGTCGGAGCAGTATCAGTACATTCTGCGCGACGAATCGATGCACTGCAATTTCGGCATCGATCTCGTCAACACGATCAAGCTCGAGAACCCGCATCTGTGGACGCCCGAGTTCCGCGACGAGATCCGCGTGCTGATGAAAAAAGGCGTCGACCTCGAATACGCGTACGCCGAGGACACGATGCCGCGCGGCGTGCTGGGCCTCAACGCCCCGATGTTCAAGGAGTACTTGCGCTTCATCGCCAATCGCCGCTGCCAGCAGATCGGCATCGATCCGCTGTTCGACAAGGCCGACAACCCGTTCCCGTGGATGGCCGAGATGATCGACCTCAAGAAGGAGAAGAACTTCTTCGAGACGCGCGTCACCGAGT
>DATNGN010000012.1:0-14074 GCA_035605875.1 Casimicrobiaceae bacterium | reverse complement strand
CCCGCGCCACTTAACGGGTGCTAGACGAGCGGCTGCGGAGGCGGAGCCGGCGGCACCGTCTTCGCTTCGAGCTCGGCGACCCGCGCCTCGAGCCGCTCGACCTTCTCGCGCGTTTTCCGCAGCACCTCGGCCTGGATCTCGAATTCCTGCCGCGTGACGAGATCGAGCTTCGTCAATCCGCTCTGCAGCATCGCCTTGACGTTTTTCTCGATGTCCTTCGCCGGCGAGGCCTCGAACGCCTTGCCGATTCGCGCCGCAAGCTCATCCAACGTCTTCGAGTTCAGCATCGTCGTCTCCTCGTTCGCTTGATCGGTTCCTTCGCGCCCCGGCGCTGTGCATCGGTCCGGCGCATTGCCCGGCGATGGTGCGGCAACGCGCCGCCAGATCGCCGTCGACCGCAATCGAAACGATCCAAGTCCTTCATCCGGCGCTGATTTTGCCTGCCGGCACGCGCCGTGCAAAGGGTTCGTCCATTGCGTGCCTGGCTCGACAGGGGAAACCCGCGAATGAAGGTTGATTGTGCCATCTGTATCACCGCGTCGGCTTTCTCGATTGCGCTGGCGCATCCCGCGCTCGCGCAAACCGCTTCGCCTCCCGCCGACGCGAAGGCGGTGCAGCCGTTCAGCTTCAGCGGCAACTTCGGCATCTACAGCCAATACGTCTTCCGCGGATTGACGCAGACCGGTCGCAACCCGGCATTCCAGGGAGGCTTCGACGTTGCGCACGCCAGCGGCTTCTACGCGGGAACGTGGGGCTCGAACATCAGCTGGCTGCACGACGCAGGCGTCGTCGCCCACGGCGGCAGCGTCGAATGGGACTTCTACGGCGGCTACAGGTACGCGATCAACGACGACGTCGGCCTCGACGGCGGTGTCCTTTACTACTACTACCCCGGCAGCTACGTGGCGGGCGCCACGAATCCCGATACGACGGAGGTCTACGTCGCGGGTTCCTGGAAATGGGCGTCGCTCAAGTATTCGCACGCGGTCAGCAACACGTTCGGCGTGAACGACTCGCGCAACAGCCGGTACCTCGATCTGTCCGCGAACTACCCGATCACCGACCGCATCACCCTCAATGCGCATGTCGGGCGCCAGGAATTTGCAGGCGGCACTCACGGATTCAACAACGCCGACACGCTGAACTACACCGACTGGAAGCTCGGCTTCACGTGGTCGGTGAACGGCTGGAATCTCGGCGCCTATTACACCGACACCAGCGCGAAGGATGCCGGCTACACGCTCGCCGGTCGCAACATCGGCAAGGCGACCGGCACCGCATTCGTGCAGAAGACGTTCTGAACACGAGGAGCTCGATCATGAAACTCGTTGTCGCGATCATCAAGCCGTTCAAGCTCGACGAGGTCCGGGAGGCGTTGTCCGGCCTCGGCGTGCAAGGCATCACCGTCACCGAAGTGAAAGGTTTCGGGCGCCAGAAGGGGCATACCGAGCTCTATCGCGGCGCCGAATACGTCGTCGATTTCCTGCCGAAGGTGAAGATCGAGGCCGCGATGAACGACGATCTCGTCGATCGCGCGATCGATGCGATCGAGAAGGCTGCGAACACCGGCAAGATCGGCGACGGCAAAATCTTCCTGTTCGACCTGCTGCAGGTCGTACGCATCCGCACCGGCGAGACCGGCGTGGCGGCGCTTTGAGGAGCTTCCGATGAAAACGATCCTGGTCACGCTCGCGATGCTGCTCACGTTCTCGGTGGCCTTGCCGCTCGCTGCACAGGACAAGCCGGCATCGCCGCCTTCGACCGAAATCAAGGCACAGGACGACAGCATGGCGCCGTCCGGTGCGGCGACCTCCGCGACACCCGCCGCCGCAGCGGCGGCGGCCGCTCCGACGAGTCCCGCGATCGTCAGTGCCGACAAGATCAGCAACGGCGACACGTCGTGGATGCTGACGTCGACGGCGCTCGTGCTGATGATGACCATCCCGGGCCTCGCGCTCTTCTATGGCGGCATGGTGCGCAAGAAGAACGTGCTCGCGACGCTGATGCAGAGCTTCGCCATCACGTGTGTCGCGAGCGTGCTGTGGGTCGTCGTCGGCTACACGCTGGCGTTCACGCCGGGCAACGGGGTGTTCGGCGGCTTCCAGCGCTTCTTCCTGAACGGCATGGTTTTCGAGAACGAGGCCGGGAAGATGAGCGTCTCCCACCTGGCGCTGACGATTCCCGAGTCGGTCTACATGATGTTCCAGATGACGTTCGCGATCATCACGCCGGCGCTCGTCACCGGTGCGTTCGCCGACCGAATGAAGTTCTCGGCGCTGCTGTGGTTCATGGGACTGTGGTCGGTGCTGATCTACGCGCCGATCGCGCACATGATGTGGGAGCCGACCGGCTTCTGGGCGACGGCCGGCGTGCTCGACTTCGCCGGAGGCACCGTCGTGCACATCAACGCCGGCATCGCCGGGCTCGTCTGCGCGCTCGTGCTCGGCAAGCGCCTCGGCTATGGGCGTGAAGCGATGGCGCCGCACAACCTGACGCTGACGTTGATCGGCGCGTCGCTCTTGTGGGTCGGCTGGTTCGGCTTCAACGCTGGCTCTGCCGTCGCGTCGAACGGACGCGCGGGCATGGCGATGTTCGTCACGCAATTCGCGGCGGCGGTTGCTGCGTTGGCGTGGATGTTCACCGAGTGGATCACAAAGGGCAAGCCGTCGGTGCTCGGCATCGCGTCGGGCGCGGTGGCGGGACTCGTCGCGATCACGCCGGCGTCGGGTTTCGTCGGCGCGTTCGGCGCGCTGGTGATCGGCATCGCGGCCGGCGTCGGATGCTTCTTCGCCGCAACGACCGTGAAGAGCTGGTTCCGCTACGACGATTCGCTCGACGCGTTCGGTGTGCACTGCGTCGGCGGCATCATCGGCGCGCTGCTGACCGGCGTGCTGAACGTGCGCGCGATCAGCGGCGTCGACGGCAGCCTGCTGATCCAGGCGGGCGCCGTCGCGACGACGCTACTCGTCAGCGGAGTCGGAACCTTCGTCCTGCTCAAGATCCTCGACATGACGATCGGACTGCGCGTCAGCGAGGAGCAGGAGCGCGAGGGACTCGATCTCGCGCTGCATGGGGAGACGGTGCAGTGAAGCAGGGGCTGGGGACTCGGATCTGGGATTTAGGGAGCGGCTCGGCTTGCGCACACGGTGCTGTCCAATACGCCACGGCCGACATCGCAAGCTCGCACGTCTTGCAAGACGCAAACGCTCCCTCGATCCTCGATCCTGATCTGGCCCCTTCTTAAATCAGAACGTCCTGCGCATGTAATACGTACTGATCGCGCTCACCATCCCCACGAAGAAGATGTAGAACGCGATGTACCACGGCTCGCCGCCGTTCGCCTTGAGCAGCGTCGTCGCGATCAGCGGCGTGATCGAGCTCGAGACGATGCCCGACACCTGGTAGACGGTCGAGATGCCCGTGTAGCGCACGCGCGTGTCGAACAGCTCGCAGAAGAGCGCCGACTCGGGGCCGTAAACGGGTGCGTAGATGACGCCGAGCGCGAGGATGATCGCGAGCCCGGCGACGATGGCGCTGCCGGAGTAATGCATCGCCCACATCATCGGGAATGCGACGACACCGCAGGCGAACGCGCCCCATCCGTACACCTTGCGCCGGCCGATCTGGTCGGACCATTTCGACGCGACCGGAATCGTGAAGATCAGCGCGAACGCCGCGAGCGAGATCGACACGAGGATCGCGGTCTTGTCGTATTTGAGAATGCCGGCGAGGTAGGCGATCGTGAACACCGCGTAAACGTTGAACACGACGCCGTCGATCCAGCGCGCGCCCCATCCGAGCAGCACGTTCTTCTTGTAGTCGCGGATCACTTCACCGATCGGCACCGGGACGATCTTGTGCGCCTCGCGGACCTTCGAAAATTCCGGCGTCTCCAGGATGCGCAAACGCACGAAGATGCCGACGACGACGAGCACGATCGACAACAGGAACGCGACACGCCATCCCCAGGACTGGAACGCCGCATCGGGAAGCGTCCAGGTCAGCAGCGCGACGACGCCGGTCGCGAGGCACAGCCCGATCGCGAGTCCGACCTGCGGGAAGCAGGCGTAGAAGCCGCGGCGATTGCGAGGCGCGTACTCGAACGACATCAGCACTGCGCCGCCCCATTCGCCGCCGAGGCCAATCCCCTGCAGCAGCCGCAGCAACAGCAGCAGAAGCGGGGCGGCGATGCCGATCGAGTTGTAGTTCGGAATGAGCCCGATCAGGAACGTCGAGATGCCCATGATCAGGAGCGTCAGCACGAGCAGCGGCTTGCGGCCGATCCGGTCGCCGAAGTGCCCGAACAGGATGCCGCCGACCGGACGCGTCACGAAACCGACCGCGTAGACCGTGTACGCGAGCGCCGTGGAGACGAAGATGTCGTCGCTCGGGAAGAACTGCTTGTTGAAGACGAGGCCGGTGATCGTGCCGTAGATGAAGAAGTCGTACCACTCGACGGTCGTGCCGATCAGGCTCGCCAGCGTGACGAGCCGTCGGCTGCGCTCGTCGGTCACCGGTTCGGCCGTGGGCATTGCGCTGCTGCCTAACGTCCCTGCATCCATCGTTTGCCTCCTCTCGTACCCGAAGCGCCTCCCGCCGGCTGGGGTCAGCCGGATGTCGCCCCGATGAAATTGCGCCCGCGTGCGCCGCGGAGCGCAGTGTCGATCATCGCGCGCGACTCGTCGGGCGCGACGCCATAGCTTTCGAATTTCGTGCTCACGTCGAGCGCCTCGAGCCACGCCGCCAGGTGTGCTGACGCGCGTGCAAGCGGCACGTCGAATACCTGCGCGAGCACCGCGTCGCGATCCGGCCTTCGCCCGAGCGCGCGCTCGAGCACGAGCGGCAGCGTGAACGAGCAGGCGATGCCGTGCGGAAGTCCATGGCGAAGCGTCATCTCGTACGAGATCGAATGCGCGAGCGCCGTGCGCGTGTTCGAGAACGCGAGGCCCGCTTCGAGCGCGGCCAGCGACGCCTGTCCGCGAAGCGAAGCATCGTCGAGGTGGTCGATGAGCGCCGGCAAGGTCCTCTGCATCCGTCGCGCGGCGGAGACGGCGAACGTATCCGAGACGGCATTCGCGTTGACGTTCCAGATCGCTTCGAGCGCGTGCGAGAGCGCGTCGAGGCCCGATTGCAGCGTGATCGACCGCGGCGCGCTCGCGGTGAGGCGCGGATCGACGATGGCCGCCTCGGGCCACGTCTCGCGCAAATGCAGCGAGTGCTTGCGATTCGATGCGCGATCCCAGACGGTCGCCCACGGCGTCACTTCGCTGCCCGTGCCGGCCGTCGTCGGAACGGCGATCAACGCCTTCGTTTTCGCGGGGACGAAGGCTTCGCCCGCTGCGAGCGTCGCGACGAGGGCATCGAAGTCGCCGGCGGGCGGCGTCACGGCGAGCACCTTCGCGGTGTCGAGCGTACTGCCGCCACCGAGGGCCACGATCGCGTCGACCGATGCAAATTCGCGCCAGAAGCGCGTATGCAACTCGCGCAGGTGCACGACGTCGGGGTTGGGCTCGATGTCGTCGATCACGCCGGCGACCGCGCTGCCGACTCGACGACGGATCGCCTCGAGATGACCGAGCGCTGCCGCTTCGGGAAATGCGACGAGCACGGCACGCCGCGCGCCGAGGATCGATGAGAGCCGGTCGAGCGTGCCATTGCCGAACGTCACGGCGACCGGATTGTGATAGGTCCACACCATCGCGTGCCTTCCCAGGGAGCGTCCCCGAGCGGTTGGCGGAGTATCGTGACCCCGGGCGCATTGATCCAATACAAAATTTGCGGCAGACTCATAGAAGCCATCTATGCGTCTCGCCCACCTTCGCTCGTTCTTCGCCGTCGCGCACCACGGCGGCTTCACCGCCGGCGCGCGTGCGCTGCACGTGAGCCAACCCACGGTCACCGCACAGGTGCGTGCGCTCGAGGAGACCTACGGCATCGAGCTTTTCGTGCGCAGCGGCCGCCGCGTCGCGCTGACCGCGGCCGGCGAGGCGCTCTATGCGATCGCCGAGCGCATCTTCGAGCAGGAGGAAGAGGCGCTTGCGCTTCTGCACAACACCGGCGAGCTTCGCGCAGGCCGCCTGCGCGTCGGCGCCGTCGGGCCCTATCACGTGATGGAGATGCTGGCCGCCTTTCGCGCGCGACATCCGGCGATCGAGCTTGCCGTGACGCTCGGCAACTCCGAGCAGGTGGTCGCGGGCCTCCTCGACCGCTCGACCGATGTCGCCGTGCTGGCCCAGTACGCGCACGACTCGCGCCTGCATTTCGTGCCGTTCCGGTCGCACCGGGTCGTGATCTTCGTGCCGGCCGGCCATCGTTTCGCGCGCCGGCGCGGCATACGGATCGCCGAGCTTGCCAGCGAGCCGATGATCGTCCGCGAGCCGGGGTCGACGACGCGCAAGGCGCTGGACGACGCATTGCGCAGCGCCGGCGTGGCGCCGCCGATCGCGATGGAAATCGGCAGCCGCGAAGCGGTACGCGAGGCGGTCATCCGCGGCCTCGGCATCGCGGCCGTCTCCGAGATCGAGTTCGTGCCCGATCCGCGGCTGCGGCCGGTGCCGATCGTCGATGCCGACGTGCAGACGCACGCGCACGTCGCGTGCCTCGTCGAGCGGCGCGATGCGCGCGTGGTCGCCGCGTTCTACGACGTCGTGCACGCGCTGCTCGCCACGTCGCGCCGCAACCGCCGCGCGGCGTAATCACAATTCGGCGAGCGGACCGGGAGCGCGAAGGCCGCGCAGCCCATTTCGACTACTTGCGCTTGGCGCGCGGGTGCGCGGCGTCGTAGACCTTCGCGAGCGCCTGGAAATCGAGATGCGTGTAGACCTGCGTGCTCGCAATCGACGCGTGGCCGAGCATCTCCTGCACGGCGCGCAGATCGCCCGACGACTGCAGCACGTGCGAGGCGAACGAATGACGCAGCATGTGCGGATGCACGTGACGGGGCAGTCCCTGGCGCACCGCCCACTGCGCGAAGCGCTGCTCGATCGCCCGCGGCGTCAGACGCCTGCCGTGCCGGCCGACGAACAAGGCGGCCTCGTCCGCCGCTGCATGGCCGCTGCGCACCGCGAGCCAGCGCTCGATTGCGTCGCGCGCGGCGGCACCGATCGGCACGATCCGCTCCTTGCTCCCCTTGCCGAGCACGCGCACCTCGCCGCTCGCAAGGTCGCAGGCGGCGACCGTGACGCCGGCAAGCTCGGAAAGCCGCAGCCCGGACGAATAGGCGAGCTCGAGTAGCGCGCGATCGCGCCGCGACAGCGCGTCGTCGCCGTCGACCTGAACGAGCCGCGCCGCTTCGTCGGGCGACAGTGCGGACGGCAGCCGCTTCGGCGACTTCGGCGCCTTGATGCCGGCGCACGGATCCTCGCCGAGCGAGCGGTCGCGTTCGATCAGAAAGCGATAGAACGCACGCCACGCGGACAGCATTCGCGAAAGACTGCGTCCGGACAGCCCGCGCGCGTGCAGCGTCGCGACGGCGCGCATCAGCAGCGGACGCGTGAGCTTCTGCGGCGCCACACCGTTCGACATCGAGAACAAAACCGTGACATCGCGCAGATACGCGTTGCGGGTGTGCGCGGGCCGCGTCGCGAGCGACAGCGCGAACGCGTCGAGAAGCGCCGCATGCCCGGGGGACATCTGCGCAACCGGCGTCGGCGGCTTCGCCATGTCAGCGGCGCCGGGCCGCCCCAAGCCGCTGACCAGTCCCCCGGGGGGCAGCGAGCGAAGCGAGCGTGGGGGGATGTTGCACCACGTCAGGACTTCGGCAGGAAGCGCGCGATCGCCACGCTCGCGAGCTCCGCGAGCCGCAGCAGGTAGACGGTGCCCATGCCGGCGTGAAAGCGGTGCGCATCGTCGCTTGCGAGCGCGAGCATGCCGAACGTCTTCTCGGTGCGAAGCGGCAGGTACGCGAACGATTGTGCCGCCGTTTCTCCACCGAACCAGTCCCGCGACTGGGGTACGGCCTCGGGTCCGCAATACGGTGCGCGCAGCCGATCCGCGTACTCGTGGATCTCGCGCGGCGTTTCGGCGAGTTCCGGAAGCGACGCATCGATTGCACCGGCCGGCCACAGTCGCATCGCGACCTGCGGCACCGCGAAGTCCTCACGCAGGCTGTGCGACAGCACGGCGAGCGTCGTCTCGAGGTCGGGCGCGGCGAAGAGTGCGAGCGTCGAGCGGTGCAGCTTCTCGCCGATCAGGTCGTTGTCGGCGCCGTGCCGGATCAGTTCACGCAGCTTCTGCTCGAGGTCGTATGCCTTGTCGCGCAACGCGAGCATCTGGCGCTCGGCGATGGGAATCGCGTGTCCGCCGTGTGGATGCGGCACGAATATCTGCGCGACGACGTCGGCGTAATCCTCGAAGAAGCCCGGGTTCTGCTTCAGGTATTCGGCGACTGCGCTTGCGTCCATCGACATCCCTGTTCGTTCGTCACCGGCGCCATTCGCCTTCGAAAACGGTGCGCGCAGGACCTTTCATGATCACCGGGCTCCCCTCGCCCGGCCAGCGGATCGAAAGCACGCCGCCACGCGTTTGCACGCGCACGCTTTCGTCGAGCAAGCCGCGACGGCGGCCCGCGACGACGGCTGCGCACGCCCCCGTTCCGCATGCAAGCGTTTCGCCGGCGCCGCGCTCGAAAACGCGCAGCCGAATGGTAGCGCGATCGACGATCTGCATGTACCCGGCGTTGACGCGCGCGGGAAAGCGCGGATGAGATTCGATCAGCGGACCTTGCGTCGCGACAGGCGCCGTGTCGACGTCGCCCACGACCTGCACCGCGTGCGGGTTGCCCATCGAGATCGCGGATACCTCGACGCGCGCGCCATCGACGTCGAGCGGTTCGACGATCGCGCCCGTACCTCCGGTGAACGGAATCTCGGCCGGCGCAAAACGCGGCAGCCCCATGTCGACGCTTACCTCGCCATCGTCTTCGAGGCGCGGCACGATCAGACCGCCCGCCGTTTCGACGCGAATCTCGCGCTTGCTCGTGAGGCCGCACTCGCGAACGTAGACGACGAAACAGCGGGCACCGTTGCCGCACTGCTCCACTTCGCCGCCGTCGGCGTTGAAGATCCGGTAGCGAAAATCGGCGTTGCCGGAAGCAGGCTCGACGACCAGCACCTGGTCGCAGCCGACACCGAAGCGGCGATCGGCAAGACGCCGGACGTCGGCGGCCGTGAGGGTGAACGGCTCGCGCGTCGCGTCGACGACGACGAAGTCGTTGCCGAGGCCTTCCATCTTCGTGAAGCGAATCGCAGCGCTCATCGGTGCTCGCCGAGCTCGCCGCTCTTCGAGAACGGAAAGCGGCCGCCGCCGCCGAGCGTAGCGCTGCCCTCGAGCGTGTAGTGGAGCACCGGCCGCGCGCCCGGCGCGAGAAGCGTCGCACCCCGCCGCATCGCCGCCGCGATGGCGCGCAGGATCGCATCCATGCCGGTGCGTGCCGACATCCGGGCGTCGGCCGTCCCGTTCGCGCCGAGATGCACGGGCCCGCTCGCGAGCTTCGCCTGTGCGATCTGCTCGCCCTCGATCGACAACGTCGCGTCGAGCGCGTCGATCGCAATCGGATGATCGACGCGATTGGTGAGCGTCAGGTCGATCGTGAAGTACGCGTCGGGGCCTTCGACGCGATCGAGCGCCACCGCGGTGATGTCGATCCGCGGCGGATTGCGCAGCGCGACCGTGGCGCAGGCCGACAGCACGAGCGCAAGGGCGACGAACGCCAGGCGCCATCCGGGGCGGCCCTGCGCACGTACCCGACACGCCTCACGCTCAGACATTGAATCGGAAATGCATGACGTCGCCATCGCGGACGACGTAGTCGCGCCCTTCGAGGCGCATCTTGCCCGCCTCCTTCGCGCCCTGCTCGCCCTTGTACGCGATGTAGTCGTCGTACGCGATCACTTCGGCCCGAATGAAGCCGCGCTCGAAGTCGGTGTGGATCACGCCGGCGGCCTGCGCGGCGTTCGCATGAAACGGGATCGTCCACGCGCGCACTTCCTTCGGTCCCGCCGTGAAGTACGTGTGCAGGCCCAGGCGTTCGTACCCGGCCCGGATCAACCGATCGAGGCCCGGCTCGGTCATTCCCATGTCGTCGAGAAAGAGCGCCTTGTCGTCGTCCTCGAGATCGGCGATCTGCGCTTCGAGCGCGGCGCTGATCGCGACGACCGGCGCACGTTCCTCGTCGGCGCGCGCGCGCAATCGGTCGAGCATCGGGTTGCCTTCGAAGCCGCGCTCGGCGACGTTCGCGACGTAGAGCGTCGGCTTCATCGTCAGCAGGAAATACGGTGCGAGCAGTGCACGCTCCTCGGGATAAAGATCGACGGTGCGCGCCGGTTTCGCCTCGTTCAGCGTGGCGCGCACCTTCGTGAGCACGGCGAGCGTCCGCTGCGCTTCCTTGTCGCCGCCGGCGCGGGCGACTTTCTCGATCTTCGCGATCTGCTTGTCGACGCTCGCAAGATCCGCGAGCGCGAGCTCGGTGTTGATCGTGTCGACGTCGGCGATCGGATCGATCCTGCCCGACACGTGCACGACGTTCGGATCCTCGAAGCAGCGCACGACGTGCGCGATCGCGTCGGTCTCGCGAATGTTGGCGAGGAACTGGTTGCCGAGTCCCTCGCCCTTCGATGCGCCCGCGACGAGCCCGGCGATGTCGACGAACTCGACGGCCGCCGCGATGACCTTCTGCGGTTTGGCGATCGCGGCGAGCGCCTGCAGGCGCGCATCCGGCACTTCGACGATGCCGACGTTCGGCTCGATCGTGCAGAACGGATAGTTCTCGGCGGCGATGCCGGCTTTCGTCAGCGCGTTGAAAAGCGTCGATTTGCCGACGTTCGGCAGGCCGACGATGCCGCATTTAAGGCTCATGGCTCTTTCGAATCGGTAGACGTCGGCGGCCGCGTATGCAGCGCCATCATCGCGCGCTCCATGTTGCCGGCGAGAATGTCAGGCGATGCACGAAGCGCCTTGTCGATCGCCGATTCGATCGCGGCACGCTCGTCGGCGTCGGGCGGCTTCAGCACGTAATCGACGACCTCGCGTTCCGGCAACGCCGAGTTGCGCGGATGGCCGATGCCGAGACGCAATCGCCAGAAATCGGCGGTGCCGAGCTGCACCTTGATGTCGCGAAGGCCATTGTGGCCGGCGACGCCCCCGCCCCATTTGAGCTTCGCCTCGCCGGGCGTCAGGTCGAGTTCGTCGTGCACGACGAGAATCGCTTCTTCCGGGATGTCGAAGAAGTGCGCGATGCCGGCGACGGTTCGCCCCGACAGGTTCATGAACGTCATCGGCTTGGCAATGCGAAGCTCGCCGCGTCTCGCCATCGCGGCCGCGAACTTCGCTTCGTTCGCAAACGACGCGCCGAGCTTCGCCGCCAGCGAATCGGCGAACCAGAAGCCGGCGTTGTGGCGCGTCGCCGCATAGCCCCGGCCCGGATTGCCGAGGCCGGCGACGAGGCGGATCGGCACGGGCATCGGAGGTCGACGCGGTTACTTCTTCTTTTCTTCCTTCTTGCCGCCTTTCTCTTCGACCTTCGTTTCGGCCGGCGCGACCTCGGCCGGCGCTGCGGCGGCTGCCGCCGCGGCTTCGCCTTCGGCCGCCGGCTCAGCCTCGGCAGGCGCCTTCGGCACGACGGCCGTCGCGACGACTGGATCGCCGGTTCGCGTGGAAGCGGCCGTTACGCCGGGCGGCAATTTGACGCCCGACACGTGCAGCGAGTGCCCGGTGTCGAGATTGGACAGGTCGACTTCGATGTACTCGGGCAGATCCTTCGGCAGGCAGGCGATGTCGATTTCCGTCATCACATGGCTGATGACAGCAGCCTGCACCTTGACCGCCGGCGACTGGTCCTCGTTGACGAAGTGCAGCGGCACTTTCATGTGGATCTTGCGCCCCGGGTCGATGCGCTGAAAGTCGACGTGCAGCACCTCGTGGCGGAACGGATGCATCTGCACGTCGCGCAGCAGCACCTGCGTCGCCGCGCCGTCCACCTTCATCGTCAGGATCGACGAGTGGAACGCCTCGTTGCGAAGCGCGTGTACGAGCGCGTTGTGGTCGAGCTCGATCGGCTGCGGCGCGTCGTTGCCGCCGTAGACGATGCCGGGCGCCTTGCCGGTGCGCCGCATGCGGCGCGAAGCGCCGCGACCTTCGGTCGCGCGCGGGAATGCAGTGAATTCGATCGTGGCCATGTTGGCGACTCCTGGGTCGGGAAAGTCTGCGGCCTTCCGGAATGGCTACCGGTCGTCCGCAATGGTCGCGTGCGCGCTCGATCGAGCGGAGCGCGCGGCGGAAAAACATGCGATTTTAGCAGAACGGCGTCAGCCGCGATGCCGTCGCGCTTCGGCCCAGCCATGCCGCTCGTGCAGCGCGTCGCCTTCGTCGACGTCAGCAGGAACAGGCAGCCGATCGAGCAGTTGCCGGATTTCGCCGTGGACGACCGCAACGCCCGGCTCGTCGTGCACGTAGTGCCAGTACTGCCGCGAAAACTCGGTCTCCGTCCCGGGCACGCTCGACGGCGCGATCAGACGCTCGACCTCCGCGCGAATGGCCGCGGCATCGTCTTCCGCGGGCGCCGGATCGGTTTCGAGAAACACGTCGAGATCGACGATCATCTCGGACAGCGCGCGCAGCCATGCGAAGCGCGGATCTGTCGTCAGGATCGAAAGCCACGCGCCCGGCTGGATGACCGTCAGGCGCTCCGTCTCGAGGTCGCGCCGCGCACGTTCGGCAAGGACGCGATGCGCGGACCGCAGCGCATGTGCGAGCGCCGTCAATCGCGATTTCAATGCCTTCTCATCCGCCACCGCGTTACCTGTTCTTTGTCACCTGATGCCCTGACGTCAGGGCATCACCTGCCCGCCGTTCACCTCGAGAATCTGACCCGTGACGAATCCCGACAACGCGTCGGAGGCGAGATAGAGGAAAGCGCCCGCGCATTCTTCCGGCGCGCCGAGGCGATTCATCGGAATCGCAGCCTTGAACGCCTCGAGCATCGCCGGCGTCGAATAGCGCTCGTGAAACGGCGTGGCGATCACGCCCGGCGATACCGCATTGACCCGGATGTGGTCCTTGACCAGCTCCTTCGCGAGCCCGTGCGTGAACGTCGACACGAAGCCCTTCGCCGAGGCATAAAGCGCCGCGCCGTTGCCGCCGCCGCTTCGCGCGGCAACGGACGTCACGTTGATGATGTTGCCGCGCCCGGCGCGCCGCATGTGCGGCACGGCCGCCGAGCAGCAGGTGACGAGCGAGCGGACGTTGAGATCGACCACCGCGTCGAAGACCTCGTCGTCGACCTCGGCGATCGGCACGCGCGCGACGAGTCCGCCCGCGTTGTTGACCAGGATGTCGAGACCGCCGAAGTGGTCGGCGGCTGCATTGACGACCTCGCGCGCCTTCGCCGACGACGTCAGATCGCCGCCGACCAGGAGTGACTGCGCGCCGGCGAAACGCACGTCGGCGGCAACCTCCTCGGCGCGATTGAGGCTCGCGTTGTAGTGGATCGCGACGCGGCATCCGGCGCTGGCGAACGCGCGCGCGGCAGCCGCGCCGATGCCGGTCGATGCGCCGGTGACGAGCACGGATTTGCCGGCAAGGTCGGGAGCGATCATGGCGGTCAGTTGGTTGCGTTCACTATTCGGTGAAGAGCGAAGACACCGATTCCTCGTTGGAAATCCGCGTCATCGTCTCGGCGAGAAGCTGCGCGCACGACAGCTGCCGGATCTTCGGGCACGCCTGCGCGTCGGCCGACAGCGGGATCGTGTCGGTGACGACGATCTCGTCCATGTCCGACGACGCGATGCGCGGCACGGCGCCGCCCGACAGCACCGCGTGCGTGCAATACGCGACGACCTTGTCCGCGCCGTGTTCCTTGAGCGCCGTCGCCGCTTTCACGAGCGTGTTGGCCGTGTCGACGATGTCGTCCATGATCACGCAGGTGCGGCCGTTGACGTCGCCGATGATGTTCATCACTTCGGCGACGTTGGCCTTCGGCCGCCGCTTGTCGATGATCGCGAGATCGGAGTCGAGGCGCTTCGCGATCGCGCGCGCACGGACGACGCCGCCGACGTCGGGCGACACGACGAGCAGGTTG
>DATNGN010000011.1:0-2655 GCA_035605875.1 Casimicrobiaceae bacterium | reverse complement strand
CGAGCGTGCGCTCGGGATCGAGCGATTCGCGGAGCTGGTCGAAATACGCGATGTCGAGCCGCGTGCCGAGCCGCACTTTGCCCGTATCCGGCGCGAGCTCGCCGAGAACGATCTTCAGCAGCGTCGTCTTGCCGGCGCCGTTCGGCCCGAGCAGCGCGAGGCGATCGCCGCGCATGATCCGAAGCGAGAGATCGCGAACGATCGCGCGCGCGCCGAAGCGCTTTCCGACATGATCCAGCTCGGCGACGAGCCTGCCGGAGCGCTCGCCGACACCGAGCCTCAACCTGACGTCGCCGATGCGCTCGCGGCGCAGCGCGCGCTCGCGGCGCAGCGCGTCTAGCCTGCGCACGCGGCCTTCGTCACGCGTGCGGCGTGCCTCGACGCCTTTGCGTATCCACGCCTCCTCCTGCCGCCAGAACTGATCGAACTTGCGCGCGGCTGTCGCTTCGGCGGCGAGCTCGGACATCTTTCTCGCTTCGTACGCCGCAAAATTGCCGGGATACGAGCGCAGGAGGCCGCGGTCGAGCTCGACGATGCGTGAACAGACGCGGTCGAGGAAAACGCGGTCATGCGTCACGATGATCGCGGCGCGCACGTTGCGCACGTGGCCTTCGAGCAGCGCGATGCCGTCGATATCGAGGTGGTTCGTCGGCTCGTCGAGCAGCAGCAGGTCGGGCTCGAGCGCCAGTGCCAGTGCGAGCGCGGCGCGCTTGCGCTCGCCGCCGGACGCGCGCTCCGGCGCTTTCGCCTCGTCAAGGCCGAAGCGGTGGAGAAATTCCGTGAGCCTCGCCTCGATGCGCCAGCGCGCGCGCTCGTCGGCGAGGCCGGGAAGGCCGCCGCGCTGCACGAGGCTTTCGCGCAGTGTGGACGCCGGCGGAAGCTGCGGCTCCTGCTCCACGAGCACCGTGGTGACGCGATCGGCGCGTTCGACGACGCCATCGTCCAGCGCTTGCTGGTCGGCCATCACGCGCAGCAGCGACGACTTGCCGGTGCCGTTGCGTCCGATGAGGCCGATTCGCTCGTCGGCGCCGATCGTGAAGCTCGCGCGGTCGAGGAGTGGCGTCAGGCCGAACGCGAGCTCCCCATCGCGAATGGTCAGAAGCGTCATCGGCGAAGGATAACGCGACGACACCGCCGATTGCCCGGAATGGACGATCGCCGGCCGGGTGGGGCGACTGGCTTACCATTCGGCCGTCAGCGTCATGGGCGGGTACGTATCATGCCGGTATTGATCGCAGGTCTCGTCGTTTTCCTTGCAGCGCATTGTGCGGGCCTCGTCGCGCCAGCTTGGCGCGCGCGGCGGATTGCGCGCATCGGCCTTCGTCCCTGGAAGCTCGCGTATTCGGCGATCTCGCTCGCGGGACTCGTGCTGATCGTTCGGGGCTTCGGCACGGCGCGCGCGGATGCGATCGTCGTCTGGCAATCTCCCGTGTGGACACGACATGTCGCCATTCTGCTCACCGTTGTCGGATTCGTGCTGATCGCCGCGGCGTACGTTCCGGGGACACGCATCAAGGCGGCACTGGGGCACCCGATGACGGCCGGCGTCGCGTTGTGGGCGATCGGGCACCTGATCGCCAATGGCCGTCTCGCCGACGTTGTCCTGTTCGGGGCATTCCTTGTCTGGGCGTCGATCACGTTCGTGACGCGGCGACGGCGCGATCGCGAAGCCGGCATCGTCTACGCGGCCGGCGGCGTTGCGCGCGACGCGATCGCGATCGTCGCCGGCGTCGTCGTATCGGTGCTGTTCGCGTTGTATCTGCACGGCCCGCTGATCGGCGTGCGGCCGTTCGGATAAGCGCCGGGATGAACCCGATCACCCCGTCTGCGGATCTCGCGCGCGATGTCGCGCGCCGGCGCACGTTCGCGATCATCTCGCATCCGGACGCCGGCAAGACGACGCTCACCGAAAAGCTGCTGCTCTTCGGCGGCGCGATCCAGCTCGCCGGCACGGTGAAGTCGCGCAAAAGCGCGCGCCACGCGACGTCCGACTGGATGGAAGTCGAAAAGCAGCGCGGCATCTCGGTGACGAGCTCCGTGATGCAGTTCGACTATGCAGCGCACACGATCAACCTGCTCGACACGCCCGGGCACCAGGACTTCTCCGAAGACACGTACCGCGTGCTGACCGCCGTCGATGCGGCCGTCATGGTGATCGACGCCGCGAAAGGCGTCGAGGCGCAAACGATCAAGCTGCTCGACGTATGCCGGCTGCGCAGCACGCCGATCATCACGTTCGTCAACAAGCTCGACCGCGAGGTGCGCGAGCCGCTGGCGCTGCTCGAGGAAATCGAATCGGTGCTGCGCATCGATTGCGCGCCGATCACGTGGCCGCTCGGGATGGGCAAGCGGTTTCGCGGCGTCTTCGATCTGCGCCGCGACCGGCTGATGCGCTTCGCGCCGGGCGAAGAGCGCGTGAGCGCCGACATGGAGCTCGTCGAAGGCCTCGATAATCGCCGCCTCGACGCGCTCTTCCCCGAGGAGACGGCCTCGCTGCGTCATGATGTCGCGCTGATCCGCAGCGCGAGCCATCCGTTCGATCTCGAGACGTTCCTCGGCGGCCGGCAGTCGCCGGTGTTCTTCGGATCGGCGATCAACAATTTCGGCGTACAGGAGATCCTGCAGGCCCTGGTCGAGTGGGCGCCGCAGCCGCAG
>DATNGN010000010.1:0-33130 GCA_035605875.1 Casimicrobiaceae bacterium | reverse complement strand
CCTGTCACGAAGCGCGCAAGCGCGCATCCACGCGGCGAGCGGAAGGCATTGGCAGGGACATCACCCCCAACGGCACACAGCGGCACCACCGCACGCGTTCGTCCGCGCGTCATGCAGGCCAGCAAAGCAGTACCTCGGGATCGGTGGCAGTTAATGCACGTAAGCCTGGCACAGTGCGGCGGTGATCTGATCTTCCGTATCGTTTGCGACCAGCGCGTGCGGCGACGCTTCTGCGAAGGCCACTGGGGCAGGGCGCCCGAATGTGCGAGCGGCGTCGTCAATGAGCATGGACAGTGATTCGGTCTGGTCGATATTCGGTCGTTTGCGATCTTGTGATCAAAGGACGCGGCCGGCGAACTCCCGGTCATCACCAACCTCGGCGAGGTGGTGCAAACCGTGAAGCTGTACTTCGATGACGAGGCTTCGACGGCCAGTTGCGGACCAATGGGAAGCGGTTCAGTCGAACTTGATGTTGCGTTCTTTGACGACCTTCTTGGTTTGCTCGACCTCTCGAAGGATCTGAGCCTTGAATTCGGCTGGGGAGTTGCCCACCGGACGCGCGCCTATGTTTTCCAGTTTCGCGCGGAAATCGGGATTGGCGATCACCTTGTGCATGGCATCTGCCAGCTTGGCGACCACGTCGGGCGGCGTCTTGCCGGGCGCGAGCAGCCCGTACCAGGCCTCGTCGGTGAAACCCTTCAGGCCCGCCTCTTCCATCGTCATGATGTCGTAGCCGGGCACTCGCTGCGGTGAGATGATGCCCATGCCGCGAAGCCGGCCACTATCGATGGCGCTCTTGGACGAGGGGAACTGGTCGAAGATCATGTCCACCTGTTCACCCATCACGGCCTGCATGCCAGGCCCGGATCCTTTATATGGCACGTGCAGCAGCTTCACGCCGGCATAAGCCTGGAACGATTCGCCAAGCAGGTGGTTGATGCTGCCGATTCCCGAGGTCGCAAAAGTGTACTTGCCGGGGTGCGCCTTGAGCAACTCGATCAGTTCCTTCAGGTCCTTCGCCTTGATGCTAGGTCCGACCGAAAGGACGTTCGGCATCGAGGCAATGTTCGTGATCGGTACGAAATTCTCGACACTGTATTCGGGCTTCGCTTGGGCGGACTGGTAGACCACCATCGTACTCACCGTCGCGATGGCGAGCGTGTAACCGTCGGCAGGAGCCTTGTCCGCCTGCATCGTGCCGATTGCGCCGGCGGCGCCGCCGACGTTCTCGACGACGACGGGCTGGCCAAGGTCATGGCCCAACTGGTTGGCCACCAAGCGGCCAATGATGTCGGTGCTGCCCCCGGGAGCGAATGGCACGATGATCTTAATGGGCCGTGAAGGCCAGCCCTGGGCCGAGGCAGCGCCGATGCCGATGAGTGATACGACGACAGCCGCAAATACGGCCTTCCAGATTCTCACAGTGTGTCTCCTGTTGAAATCGCCTGCGGGTGAACCGGGGTGGACTGGCGGGAGCGCGAGTGCTACCGGAGGCCCGCCCCAGGTGATGGATAGGAAGTGACCGGCGGTAGCCAAGATCTTAATGCACCAGGTATCAAGGGCACAGTCCAACCAGGAGCTGGCGGTCGCTCTCACGCTCGAAATTCGCGTTTATCGGGCAAACGGTCGCTTTTGAAACCGCCAGTCTTGCGGTTGACGCGATTGGCATAACCCAGTCCAGGATTTCTGCCGCAGGCCCTCAACGCCTACCAAAAGGAGCCCGTGAATAATCGCCGAAAACTGATCGTGGCGCTTGGGGCAGGCGCTCTTGCAGCGCCGCTCGCTTCCATCGCGCAACAGCAGGGCAAAGTCTGGCGTGTCGGCTTTCTCTACTTTGGTTCGCTCCAGTCTTCTTTGGATTCGGGGCGCTACAACGCATTTCTGCAAGGAATGCGCGAGCGTGGGTACATCGAGGGACAGAATTTGGTCCTCGAGACGCGTTTCGCGGATGGGAAAGCCGAGGCGCTTCCCGGACTGGCCGCGGAGCTCATAAGGAAGAATGTGGACGTCATCGTGGCAACCGGAACGCCGGTCAACCGCGTGCTGCATGAAGCGACCGTGACCGTTCCGATCGTGAGCGCCCTGTCGTCCGATCTGGTCGGGGATGGTTTCGTCAAAAGTCTTGCCCACCCCGGGGGCAACATCACCGGACTGACCGATTTTGCACCTGAGATCGGCCAGAAGCATGTGGAACTCCTGATAGCCTGCGTTCCAGCGTTGTCACAGTTGGCGGTGCTGGTGAACCCATCCAATCCGGGGCACCCAGGACGGCTGAAGCTCGTGGAGGCCGCCACGCAGAAAGTCGCTATCCACGTTCTATCAGTAGAGGCGGGCACTGCGGACGGCATCACGCGGGGTTTCAGCGCCATGGCACGTGATCGAGCCCAAGCCGTTCTCATTCTGAGCGATGGGTTCTTTCTGCAGCAGTCGAGGCAGATCGCAGAGCTGGCGCTCGAGGACCGGCTGCCCTCCATATCCCTCTATCTGGAACACGCCGAAGGGGGTGGGCTGATGAGCTATGGCCCGAACACCGCCGGCAACTTCCGTCGTGCCGCGGCGTTCGTGGACAAAATCCTGAAGGGCGCGAAGCCAAGTGACCTTCCGGTAGAGCAGGCGACCGAGTTCGAACTCGTGGTCAACATGAAAACCGCCAAAGCGCTCGGCATCAAAATTCCCGACTGGATATTGGCGCAGGCGACACGGGTGATCGAGTAACGGAAAGTTTCGGCGCTTGCTGGGTGTCTTCACTGGATCGGCTCCCCAACCATCGGAATGTCATCACGAGCATACGACCGACATTCTGCTGCTGGTGCGGGCGACGGACATGAGCGTACTAGCCTGCCACCGACCCCCGCATGCGCTCGATCAACCCCGAATGCCGGCTCGTGCGCGTGTCGATGCCGTGCGCCAATACGGCCTCAGCGCCCACGATAACGACGCGCTGCCGCGCACGCGTTACTGCTGTGTAGAGCAGTTCGCGGGCCACGACGCGCGAACGCTGCGCCGGCAGCATCAGCATCACTTCGTCGAACTCCGACCCTTGCGCTTTGTGCACCGTCATCGCGAAGGCGGTGTCGTGTTCGGGCAGGCGCGCCGGCGCGATCGCGCGGAACGTTCCATCGGCATCGGCGAAATGAACCATCAGATCGCCATCGTCGTTCGGTAGCACGATTCCGATGTCGCCGTTGAAGAGCTTCAGCACGTACTCGTTGCGCAGGATCATCACCGGCCGGCCGGGATAGCAGGGGAAACGCGGGCCCGCATCGAGCGGATGCGCAAGCGCGTCGCGGAACCAGCGCGCCAAGGCATCGTTGATTCCCGCGACACCCCGCGGGCCCCTGCGCTCCGCACACAGCACGCGATAGCGCGCGAAAGCGTCGAAGATCGCGGCACGATCGGTCGCATCGGACCTGACGGCATCGAGATAGGCGTCGTACGCCTCGTGCGCGCGTATCATCGTCGCGGCTTGCGGTACGCGCGTCGCATCGTCGAGCCATGTCACCGACGAATCGGTCCGAGAGCGCAGCCACGTGAGCGCACGCTCGCCATCGCCGGCATTGATATCGGCGGCAAGCCGTCCGATGCCCGAATCCGGCGCGAATCGGTAGCTCTCGTGGAACCAGACGACGCTGTCGTGCAACGGCGTCGGCTCGGCCGTCGTCGGAGGAACAATGCGTTCAGTCGCTATGCCCGTGAGTTCCGCGAGACGCCCGCGCGTCGCCATGCTCAACGTCGGATCGGCGCAGATCTCCGAGAACACCGCGCCGGCCTCGACGGCAGCCAGTTGATCCTTGTCCCCGAGCAGGATCACGCGCGCGGCATCGGGCACGGCTTCGAAGAGACGTGTCGCGAGCGCGAGATCGAGCATCGACGCTTCGTCGACGACGAGCACGTCGATCGATAGCGGATTGCCGGCATGATGGCGAGATGCACCGGACGGCAGCATGCCCAACAACCGATGGATCGTAAACGGATCCCCGGGGAAGCGCGCGACGATCTCGGGCGGCAGCGCAGCGCTTTGCGCACGAATGGCATCGAGCATCCGCGCGGCGGCCTTCCCGGTCGGCGCCGCCAATGCGATTCGGCTTTCCGGATTCTGCTCGACGAGACACGTGAGCAGGTTGACGATGGTGGTCGTCTTGCCGGTGCCCGGCCCGCCGCTGATGATTGCGAGCCTTCGCAGCATCGCGAGCGCGACGGCGATCTTCTGCCAATCGGCACGATCGGGAAACCGCTCGGCGTTGCCGGCGAACAGCGTATTCAGCCGCGAACGCAGCGGCGCGATTGCGACGTCGTCGAGCGGCGCGCGGGCGAAGTGCATCAGCCGCGCCGCGAATCGCCGCTCGTAGTCGAAGTAGCGATGCAGGTAGAGGCGATCCTCGTCGTCGAGAATCAGCGGCAGATTCGCCGCCGCCGCCGGTGTGCCCACGACCTGCGTTTCGAGCAGGCGTGTGCGAACGTTCGACGCGTCGACGCCGCTCGGCCACTCGATCTCGCCGAGCGGCACGCACACATGGCCCGACGATGTCGCGGCGCTTGTCCGGTACGCGGCCTCCTGCACGACGTTCAACGCTTCCTTCGCAGCACCCCGCTCGCGCGCCCACCTGGCGACACGCTCGGCAAAGCCGTGCGCGAGCCAGTGCTCGACTGCGAGATCGCTTTCGGGCGTCATCGCCGCGTCTCCTTCTCCGGCGCGCCGAGGAGGCGCTCGAGCTCGACAAGCGTCGTCGCGGACGGTCGATGGAAGTGCGCGCCCGTCGACGTGCCGTCCGCGCACTTCCATTGCGGCCGCACGCCGCGCACGAACAAATACAGCACGCCGCCGAAATGCGCGTCGTGCCGGTAACCGCGCAGGCGTGTTGCGAGATAGCGCGTGAGCGCCACCGAGTACAGCAGCGACTGGAGGTGATAACCATGCTGCGCCATCGCGACCGCAAGCGCGCCGGGTTCGTAATCGGCCGGAGAAGGTCCGAGATGATTCGACTTCCAGTCGAGCACGTAGTAGCGGCCGGCGTGCTCGAACACGAGATCGATGAAGCCCTTCAGATAGCCGTCGAGCCGACCGAACGTGAGCCGGTCGACCGCATAGCCGAGCGTTTTCAGCGCCGAGTTCACGGCATTCGCATCGACTTCGTGTGCGGGAAGGCTGAACTCGAGCTCGGTGAGGCGTCTGTCGCGCGCGATTGCATCGAGCCGGATCCCGTCGGGCAAGGGCGTGCGCACGACGTCGCCGATCATCCGCAACATCATCCGGTGCAGAAGCGCCTGCTGCTCGGCACTGGGCACGCCGCGCAGCGATACCGGGTGACGAAGAAGCGCATAGGCGATCGCATCGTTCCACCCGCTCGCGTCGGTGAAATCGATGCGCTCGAGCGCAGCATGCAGGCAGTCGCCCGCCGCAACGCCGCGTGGAAAGCGGAGGATGTCGTCGGAAGGCGTGTCCTGGAGCGGCGTGGCGCGCACGAGGGTCGCATCGTCACTCGCAGTCGCGTCGTGATCGAGCGCAGCACTCTCGCTCACCGCACCGTGCTGCAAGCCGCTGAAGCTGCTGATGCGCCACGGCTCGGCGATGCGCTTCGGCGGCGCAGGCGTGTCGAGCGTGTCGGGTGTGATCCACGCGGGCGGCACGGGCGTGCCGGCGGCCATCGGCAGGGGTGACGCTGCCACGTCGGGCGCGAGATCGACCGCCAGCCGCGCCCACGCGTCCTCGATCGCCTGCGTCGTGCCGGCGCCCTCGAGCCAATGCTCGGGCTTCACGCCATCGCCGGCGACGAGCCAGTTCAGGAGCCCGCAGCGCGTGTCCTTGGGTGCATCGCCGTTCCGGGTCGCCTTGCCGTAGCACCCGGCGATCAGGTAGCAGCGATGGCTCGCACGCGTCAGCGCGACGTAGGCGAGCCGCAGGTTTTCGGCGCTCGACTCGAGCTTGATGCGATCCCTGATCTGCGCGGCTCCGACGGTGCCGAGCTCGTCGTCATCGCGAAAGTCGATGACGGCACGGCCTTCGTCGTCGTGGTATTCGCGGCCCTCGACGTCGTTGCGCTGGCGCTGGAACGCATCCCACAGGTACGGACAGAATACGATCGGATACTCGAGGCCCTTGACCTTGTGGATCGTTGCGATCTGCACGAGGTTGCGGTCGGATTCGAGCCGAAGCTGCGCCACCTCGTCGCGAGCGTCGTCCCGCCGCTGTGTATCGAGCCAGCGCAGCAGCGCGTCGGGCGCGCCATGCGTCTGCGCGGCCTCGTGCAGCAGCTCCCCCAGGTGCAGCAGGTTCGTGAGGCGACGCTCGCCGTCGGGACGCGCGAGCATCCGGGCGGCCACGCGTTCGTGCGCGAGCATCTCGCGGTACATGACGCCGACGCCCTTGCCGAACCACGTGTCGCGGTAGCCGAGAAAGCGTTGCACGTGGACGATCAGCGCCGATTCGTTCTCGGCGAGCGCGGCGATCTGCGCAGCATCGAGCCCGAAGATTTCGGTGGCGAGCGCTGCGCGCAGCAGGCCGTCGTCGCCGGGATCGAGCACGGCGGCGAGCACGCGCTCGACGTCTTCCGCCTCGGCGGACTTGAACACGGTCGCCTGTGACAGCTCGACGCTCGCCACGCCGAGCGCGGCAAGCGCCTGCTTGATCTCGTCGCCTTGCCGATGCGAGCGCACGAGCACGGCGATGTCGTGCGGCGCGAGCGGCGCGCCGTCGAGGGTGATTTCGCCCGCAGCCGATGCGCGCAGCAGCCGCGCAATCTCGGCGGCGGTGGCAGCGGCTGCCGCATTCAATGCGTCGCGACGGACCAGTGGCGCGCCATCACTGAAGCGCGGAAGCATCCAGATGCAAAGATCGGTGCTCGCGCCCGAACGATCCTCGAGGCGATTCCGGGGTTTGCGGCCGCGCGCAACGTCGTGATAGTCGAGCCCCTCGAGCATGAACGCACGCGCATTGCGGTCGAACAGCGCATTGATCGCCCTGATCAATGCCGGCGTCGAGCGCTGGTTGTCGCCGAGCGTCCATCGCGCGCGCACGTCGTGCGCCGCGCGCAGATACGTGTGCAAATCGGCGTTGCGGAACGCGTAGATCGCCTGCTTCGGGTCGCCGACGAGGAAAAGCGACGCGCCGCCGGCACGGTGGATCGCGCGAAAGATCGCGAACTGCACCGGATCGGTGTCCTGGAACTCGTCGATGAGCGCCGCCGGAAAGCGCTGGCGCATCGATCGTGCGAGCGCCTCGCCGTCGCTTCCTTGCAGCGCGCGATGAAGGTTCTGGAGCAGATCGTCATAGGCGGCAAGGCGCGCATCGCGCTTGCGGTTGCGCAACTCGGGACCGGCCTCGTCGAAAAGCGTCCGCACAAGCCGCAGGCGCGCGCGATCGAGTTGAACCTCTGCCTCGCTGCGCAACGCGATCAGCGCGTCGGCTTGCTCGAAGAACGCGTGGCGCGGTGTCGTCTGATTTTTCTTCGTGCACTTCTCGAGACAGAACGCCGACAGGAGTTCCGGCCTGAACTTCTTCCAGTTGACCGGCGAAAGCGCATCGTGTCCGAACCAGGCATCCCAGCCGGCAGCCGCCTGTGCGATCGACTTCGCCTTGTACTGTTGCGCGTTCAATGCGGGCAGCGCGGTCTGCGCGATACGAAGAATCTCGTCGCGCTGTGTGCTCCACGTCGTACGCGCCTCGTCGAAGTGCGCGTTCAACCGATAGGCATCGAACTCGAACGACGCGTCGATCGCGTCCGGCCACCGCACTTGCGCAAGGGGCTTCGCGAGATGGCGCTTCAGCAACTGCGCCAGCGACTCGGGTGTGACGCGCTTCGCATCGAGCCATGCAGCCAGTGCGGGCGGGCAGGCCTCGGCGGCGATGTGCCGGCGCCAGAAGTCATGGACGACCGCAAGACGCAGCTCCGAATCGTCGGGCTGGATGTCGATCTGGAAGGGCAATCCGGTTGCGAACGGCGTCTCGGCGAGCGCGCGCTGGCAGAAGCCATGGATGGTGAGGATCGCCGCCTCGTCGAACGACTGGAGTGCGAGATCGAGACGCTTCAGCATGTCGACACGCGCCATGCCGCGCTCCTCGAGCATCGTGACGAGCGAAGACACGAAGGGGTCGGGATCGGCGCGCGATCGTCCGCCGACATACGCGAGGATCTCGACGATGCGCCCACGGATCCGTTCGCGCAGCTCCGCGGTCGCGGCGTTCGTAAACGTGACGACGAGGATCTGCGCCACGTCGAGACCGCGCTCGAGGAGCAGCCGCACGTACAGCCCGCAGATGTTCCACGTTTTGCCCGTTCCCGCCGATGCCTCGACGAGCTGGACGCCGTCGAGCGGGCAGTGCAGGACGTCGAAAGACGCGGGCACGGGTGCGCGCTTTTCGGATACGAGGGCGTGCGACTCGCGCGTCATTCGAGTCGAGGGTCGACGATGGAAGCGAGAAGCGGCTCGAACACGGCTTGCGCGCATTCCTCGAACTCGGCGTCGAGTGGATCGACGACGCCGCGCAGCGCGAGACGATAGCTTTCGTATTCCTTCTCGCCGCGACGCCAGGGATGGCCGAGCCATTCCTTCGCCGCACTGCCGAGATCGCGGTCGTGCTTCGCGTATTCCCATGCGGAGCGCGCGAAGAAATGCAAGGGCGCGCAAAGGCCACGGCGATACAACCCGAGCAGCGTCTGCGCCTGCGCCACCGGATCGGCCAGCGGTTGCAGCACGAACTGTCCGTCGCGCGAGTGCCAGCGTGTGACGAGCGCCACGCCAGGTGGCGCGAGCACGTTCAGGAAGATATGCGACAGCCACCCATCGAGATAATCGACAGGCCGCGTATCGCTGTAGCGATAACGCAGCAGTCCGTCCGCGCGCAGGTCGCCGAACGCGCCGGAAAGCTGCCACGCCTCGCCGTGCAGGACGAAGTCCACGATGCCGTCAACCGGAGGGACGCAAGGCATCGCGAGTGCGGGAGCAAGATCGCGGGCGAACGCGTCGAGATGCGCCAGCTCGCGGTCGAGCAGGCGTTGCCCGAGGCTTCCGGGCGGATACTCGGTGCCGGCACGCGCGCGCTCGCGAATCGCGTCGCGCGATGTGCCGTTCAGGTACAGCGGAAGCAGGCGGTCGGCGAGCGCAGCACGTGCGGCCGTGTCCGCGATGAACGGCTCGTCGTCGAGCAGCTCCTCGTCGACGTCCTCGAGGCGAAGGCCCAGGCGCGCGCCCAGCAGGTACGAGCATGGATAGCGAAAGAAGCGCCGAAGCTGGTCGAGCGTGACGCTGCGCCATTCGTCGCCGGCCGGCGCGAGCGGTGCCGTGAAGAACGGCGCCAGCGGCTCGAGCACCTCGTCCTCGTCCAGCAGCTCATCGGCGAGAACGTCCATCGGTGCGCTCATACCGCGCGTCGCGGCGGGATTCGTCGTCGTGTCGTGCGCGGAAGCGCGCGCAATCGCACGAAGCTGCTGCCGCAACGCTTCGCAATACTCGGCGGCGAAGCTGCGCTGCCGCGGATCATCGCCGGTGAACGCGTCGACCGAGAACGGCTGCAGCGGATGCTCGACGACCAGGCGCCTGCGCGCGACTGCCAGCGCCTCCGCGTCCGCATCGCTCGGCGCAACGGCCGGGATCACGTTGTCGACCAGCTCCGAGACGAGCACCGATGGCGGCAGCGACGTGTTGTCGCGAATGCTGCGGCCCGCATAGCTCACGTAGAAGCGCTCGCGTGCGGCTAGCAGCAGATCGAGAAACACGTTGCGGTCGTCGTCGCGGCGCTGGCGATCGCCGGCGCGCGGAACGGCCGCCATCAGATCGAACTCGACGGTGCTCGCCGTGCGCGGCCACGCTCCGTCGTCCATGCCGATGACGCAGATCACCCGATACGGCAGATCGCGCAGGCTCGCCATGGCGCCGAACGTCACGGCGCCGCCTGGCACGCCGCCGCGGGCAGGATCGTCGAGCACCGACTCGAGCGCCGCGCGCACGACGTCGAGTGGAAGGTTGGCGCGTACGCCGCCGGCGTCCATCGCCGCGGCGAGCTCGCCGATCGCGGCCTGCACGTCGCGCAGGTCCTCCGTTTCCTCGTAGTCGGACGCGAGGAACGTCGCGGTCACGTCGAGCAGCGCCTGCATCCATTCCGACGCGCGTTTGGGCTGCATGACCTCCCGTCGCAGCTGTTCGAGGGCGCGCACGAAGCGCGAAAGGCAGCCGAGCGCGAGTGCGTCGTTCCCCTGCGCATCGCCGGCGGGCAGGCGATCGTCGAACGGCGCGCTTGCGGCGGCGTCGCGCACCGAGGGCAACGCATAGCCGAGATAGAGCCGCTGGAGACCGTCATCGAACGTGTATTGCGACACCGCGGGCACGCCGCATTGCTCGCGGTGCCTTGCGTCGATCCCCCAGCGCACGCCGGCGACACGGATCCAGCCGCGGATGCGCTCGAGCGCCGCTGCGTCGATGTCGAAGCGACGCGCGACAATCGGTTGCTGCAAAAGCTCCGTCACCGCGCTTGCGGGAAAGCGCGACACCGCGACGGCAAGGAGGTCGAGCAGCGCACGTGCCGCATGATTGACCCTGCTGCGCCGGCGTCCGGTGATGCTATACGGAACGTGCCGCTTGCCGCTCGCCGTGCCGAATACGGCGTCGATCAGCGGCGCGGCGGCGTCGAGCGCGGGCGTCACCACGAGGATGTCCGAGGGTCGCGGCGGATTGCGTCCCGCGAACAGCGCGAGCAGGTAGTCGTGCAGCACCTCGAGCTCGCGTGTGAGCGAGTGACAGACGTGCACCTCGACGCTGCGGTCGTCGGATGCAGCGTCGGCAACGCTTCCCGGCGACAGATCCCGAAGTTCGAGGATCGTGTTTTGCACGTGCGCGAGGATCGACTTGCCCCGACTGCGCTCGAAGCGATCGTCGTCGAGCTGCGCGTCATCGTTATCGAGCAGCAGCGCAAGCTGCGCCTTGCGCTGCTTGCCCCAGGACGCGAGCAGCGGGTTGCCCACTTCGTGATAATCGAGCGTGCCTTGCGCGGCCAGGTAGCTCAGACGTCGTCGATCGATCGTGTCGAACCAGTACTCACGGCAGGGATTGAGTGCCGAGACATGCACGTCGACGAACCGGCTCAATTGCCGCAGCATGTGGAGGTAGAGCGGCGCGATGCTCGGCAGGCAGAAGACATGTACGGTGTCCCGAATGCCGATGCGATCCAAGGTGTCGCGGCCCTGTGCGGCGATGACGTCGAGGAATTCGGCGGCCGGATGGCGCCGGCGCGCGCCGAGATCGCCTGCGATGCGACGCCACATTGCGGCCTGCCAGCGTTCATCCGCGGCGGCTTCCGCGCCTGCGCGCTCGACGTCCCCGACGGCGCGGCCGTCGGACCATGCCGCGAGCCAGTCGGCGCGATACGTGATGTATTCGTCGAAGAGCGAAGCCGTGCGCAGCGCGAGCTCGCAGCGCATCAGTGGATCGGCTTCGCGCAGATAGGCGCGCAGTCGCGCGTGCGCGTCGACGAATGCGCGATCGTCGAGGATCTCGAAGATGCGCCAGGCGAGGATCGCGGGCGTGAACGGCGAGGCTTCCGCGACCGGCACGAGCCGGCCGATCTGCCGCCAGAGCCACGCGCCGAGGAACGAAAAGTCGACGTTGGCGCAGATGCCGAACCGCTCCGCCGCGGCAAGCTCGATCTTGCGGCGTATCGCGACGCTCGGAACGATCACCTGCTGCGAAGCGAACGGCGACGACGGAGGATCGGCCAGCGCGTCGAGAAGGGCTTCGAGCAGTGCCTCGAAGCGGTTGGAGAAGCTGACCCGAAGCATCGATCGTTCGCGAGCGGCGTCGCGAATTCTATCGTATGAGCGCGAAATCCATCACCGACGCCGCATACGCCGGTGCAGTCGGTTCGTGCATGAAATAGATGTACGTCGTGTGCCACGCGGTTTCACCGAGGCGCTTCGCCCAGCGCCGCAGATCGTCGTCGGCGTAGCGCTCGAGACGCAGCCGAACGTAGCCCCATGGCGCGGTTTCGACGAGCGGCGGCGGCGCATCGTCGCTGCGCTCGGAAAGGCACAGCGCGGCACCTGCCGAGCGGAGCAGGTCGTAGACGTCGTCGGCGAACCAGCTGTCCTCGCGAAATTCGAACGCGGCGCGGTGGTCGTCGGGGAGCAGCGCAAGGAATGCCTGCAATCGGGAGACATCCTTCTTCAGGTTCGGCGGAAGCTGGAAGAGCACCGGACCGCGCTTGTTCCCGAGTGCTTCGAGCGTGCGGTAGAAGTACTGCAGCGAATCGGCGGCCGACTCGGCCTTGAGGCGCGCGATGTGCGTGATGCGGCGCGGCGCCTTGATCGCGAAGCGGAAGTGCGCAGGCGTCGTCGCCGCCCAGTTTTCCAGCATCGCCGCGTTGGGCATCCGGTAGAACGTATTGTTGATTTCGACGGTCGGCAGACGGGCACCGTACCACGCGAGCATGCCATCCGGCTTCATGTCGTCCGGATAGAACGTTCCCTTCCATTCCTTGAACGAATAGCCGCTCGCGCCGGCGAGGAGCTTCGAGTTCGCCATAGACTTGTCCTTCCTGTAATCGGGCGCTCGGCGGTCGCGATGCTCACCATGCGCCGCGTGCGAGTGTAGCCCGCTCGCGGCTTCTTGCCTGATGACGCGTGCGCTGCACCGCGTCGACGGCGCAGCACATTACGCATGACATCTCCCGATCCCGGCCTGCTGGCTGCGGATCGCGCCTGCGTGAACACGCTCGCGCAGGCGAACGACCTCTGCGACGAGCTTGCGCCGAACGGCAACGAGGGCCTGGGCGTCGCCGTCGACGTCCACCACGTCTGGTGGGATCCGGAGCTCAAGGCACAGATCGAGCGCGCGGGCGCGCACGATCGCCTCTACGCGTAGAGCGCGGTTTATGCCTGGCCGGGTCCGGGCCGCGTCGGCGAATCGAGCGGGTTCTTGAAGCGCTCCATCGCCTTGCTGCCGCGGCTGCCGAGCTCGCGCCGGACCGCATCGGCGACGAGGCCGACGCCGAGCACGATGGCGCTGACGCACGCGAGCTTTTCGAGACCCGAGAGCGTCTCGGCGCGCAGCAGCGCATAGATGCCGAGCAGGATCGTCCACACGCCGAGCCACACCTCGAGACCTGCCAGCAGGTACCAAAGGGCCGCCTTCATCGCATCGTCCCTCTCCGACGCGGCCGTGGGGCGCCGTGTGGTTTTTCGTGAACCTCGTAGTATCGTCCGTTTGCCTGCTTTCGGCTAGAGCCGGGTCGCCCGCGTCCGGGTGCCCATGCCGTCCGGATAGAATCCCTCGATGCGTACGCCCGACACCGACGCGGATCCCGACGAAACGCGTGAATGGCTCGATGCGCTCGACGCGAGCGTCCGCGCGGGCGGCAAGGACAGAGGCGCGTTCCTGCTGAAGCAGCTCGAGGCGCAGGCCCAGCATCTCGGCATTCTCGCGCACGTTCCGCCGTACTCGGCGTACCAGAACACGATACCGCTCGAAGAGCAGGGCGCGTATCCGGGCAACCTCGCGCTCGAGCAACGGATCACGTCGATCGTGCGCTGGAACGCGCTCGCAATGGTCGTGCGCGCCAATCGCGCCTATGGCGAGCTCGGCGGCCACATCGCGAGCTATGCGTCGGCGGCCGAGATCTTCGAGGTCGGCTTCAACCACTTCTTCCGCGGCGGCGACGGCGAGCACGGCGCCGATCTCGTATTCTTCCAGCCGCATTCGGCGCCGGGTGTCTACGCGCGCGCGTTTCTCGAGGGCCGCCTGACCGAAGCACAGCTCGCGAACTATCGGCAGGAAGTCGGGGGCGGCGGGCTGTCGTCGTATCCGCATCCGTGGCTGATGCCGCACTTCTGGCAGTTCCCCACCGGGTCGATGGGGATCGGCCCGATCAGCGCGATCTATCACGCGCGTTTCATGCGCTACCTCGAGCATCGGGGCATCGCGTCAATGGGCGATCGGCACGTCTTCGGCGTCTTCGGCGACGGTGAGATGGACGAGCCCGAATCGATCGGCGCGCTGACGCTCGCCGCGCGCGAGGGACTCGACAACCTGACGTTCGTCATCAACTGCAACCTGCAGCGCCTCGACGGTCCCGTGCGCGGCAACGGCCAGATCATCCAGGAACTCGAGTCGCTGTTCGTCGGCGCCGGCTGGAACGTGATCAAGGTGCTGTGGGGCTCCGACTGGGACGCGCTCTTCGCTCGCGACACCCATCACGCGCTGCTGCGGCAGTTCGCCGCGACGGTCGACGGCCAGTACCAGACGCTCGGCGCGAACGACGGCGCCTACAACCAGAGCCATTTCTTCGGGCTCGACCCCGAGCTGCGTGCGCTCGTCGCGCACATGACGCTCGAGGAAATCGACGGCCTCACGCGCGGCGGTCACGATTTCCGCAAGCTCTACGCGGGGCTTCGCGCGGCGCGTTCACACGAGGGACAGCCGACCGTCGTGCTCGCGAAGACGAAGAAGGGCTACGGCATGGGCGGCGCCGGCGAATCGCGGATGACGTCGCACCAGCAGAAGAAGCTCGACGTCGATGCGCTGCGCGCGTTTCGCGATCGCTTCCACCTCGCGCTCTCCGACGACGACGTTGCCGAGATGCGCTTCCTGTCGTTGCCGCAGGACAGTCCGGAGCTCGGCTATTTGCGTGCGCGACGCACGGCACTTGGCGGTGATCTGCCGTTGCGGCGCACGCAGGCGTCGGCGGTCGCGATTCCGCCGCTCGATTCGTACGCGCGCTTCGCCATCGAAGCGGCCGGACACGAGATGTCGACGACCATGGCCATGGTGCGGCTGATCACGAACCTGCTCAAGGATCGCGTGCTTGGGCCGCGGATCGTGCCGATCGTCGCCGACGAGGCCCGCACGTTCGGCATGGCGAACCTCTTCCGGCAGATCGGAATCTATTCGCCGCTCGGGCAGCTCTACGAGCCGGAGGACGCGGCGTCGATGCTCCGCTATCGCGAAGCGAAGGACGGGCAGCTCCTCGAGGAAGGCATCACCGAGGCGGGCGCGCTGTCGTCGTGGGTCGCCGCGGCGACGTCGTACAGCGTGCACGGCGTCGCGATGCTGCCGTTCTACATCTACTACTCGATGTTCGGTTTCCAGCGCGTCGGCGATCTCATCTGGGCCGCGGCCGATCAACGCTCGCGCGGCTTCCTGCTCGGCGGTACCGCGGGTCGCACGACGCTCGGCGGCGAGGGGCTGCAACACCAGGACGGCAGCAGCCAGCTCGTCGCGTCGACGATTCCGAATTGCCGCGCGTACGACCCGGCGTTCGCCTGCGAGCTCGCCGTCATCGTCGATCACGGCACGCGCCAGATGATGGAGCGCCAGGAAGACGTGTTCTATTACGTCACGGTGATGAACGAGAATTATGCGCAGCCGTCGCTCCCGCCGGATGCCGCCGACGACGTCGTTCGCGGCCTCTATCGCTTCGCCGCGTACGGGGCGAATGCAAAGGTACGGTTGTTGGGCTCGGGAACGATCTTCCGCGAAGTGATTGCGGCCGCCGAATTGCTGCGCGACGACTGGCGGATCGCGTGCGAAGCGTGGAGCGCGACGAGCTTCACCGAGCTCGCGCGCGAAGCGCGGGAAGTCGAACGATCGAACCGGCTGCATCCGCATGACGCGGTGAGGACCAGCCACGTCGCGCGCTGCCTTCCGGGTGCTGCACCGGTGATCGCGGCAACCGATTACGTTCGCGCGTATCCGCAGCTGATCGCCTCGTACGTCGATGCACCTTTCGTCGCGCTCGGCACCGATGGCTTTGGGCGCAGCGACACGCGCACGGCATTGCGCGCGTATTTCGAGGTCGATCGCCACAGCGTCGTCGTTGCGGCGCTCGACGCGCTCGCAAGGCAGGGCACGATCGCCCGCAGCACCGTTGCCGATGCGATTGCCCGGTATGGCATCACGATCGACGAGCGGCCGCCATGGACGCATTGATGCGCTGTATCGCTGTCTTCGCCGCTCCGTGGTTCGCGCCCGTCGTGTCGGCGACCGCGCACGGCGCGACGCGGGCAATGGCTCGACGACATCCTGGCCGAGGCCGCACGCCGCGCATCCGCGTCGCCGGCGTTCGCGCGGAGCGACAGCGGAAGCATCGCCATCGCCGGCTTCGACTTGGGCGCGCAAACGGCGATGATCGCTGCCGGCGAGCAGCGCTGGCTCGGGGATCTCGCACAACTGTCGGCGAAGTAGGACGCCTGGATCAGTCGACCATCGGCAAATCCAGGCCGCGCTCGCGCGCGCAGGCGATCGCATCGTCGTAGCCGGCATCCGCGTGCCGCATCACGCCGCTGGCCGGGTCGTTCCATAGCACGCGTTCGATGCGCCGCGCCGCCGCGTCGGTGCCGTCGCAGACGATGACGACGCCGGCGTGTTGCGAATAGCCGATGCCGACGCCGCCGCCGTGATGGAAGCTCACCCAGGTCGCACCGCTCGCCGTGTTGAGCAGCGCGTTGAGCAGCGGCCAATCGGATACCGCATCGGTTCCGTCGCGCATTGCCTCCGTTTCGCGGTTCGGCGAGGCGACCGAGCCGCTGTCGAGATGGTCGCGCCCGATCACGATCGGCGCCTCGAGTTCGCCGCTTCGGACCATTTCGTTGAACGCGAGACCCGCGAGATGACGCTCGCCGAGGCCGAGCCAGCAGATGCGCGCCGGCAACCCCTGGAATGCGACGCGCTCGCCCGCCATGTCGAGCCAGCGGTGAAGATGCGCATCGTCGAGGAACAACGTCTTCAGCTTCGCATCGGTCTTGCGAATGTCGTCTGGATTGCCGGACAGGGCGACCCACCGGAACGGACCCTTGCCGCGGCAGAAGAGCGGACGGATGTAGGCGGGCACGAAGCCCGGAAAGTCGAACGCGTTCGCGACGCCCTGATCGAGCGCCACCTGGCGGACGTTGTTGCCGTAGTCGAACGTCGGCACGCCCATCGCGTGCAGCGCGAGCATCGCGCGCACCTGCGTCGCGCAACCGCGCGCCGCCGCTTCACGCAATCGCGCATGCTGCGCAGGATCGGCCTGCGCGTCGTGCCAGCGCTCGACGCTCCAGCCGGGCGGCAGGTAGCCGTTGACGAGGTCGTGCGCCGACGTCTGGTCGGTGAGCAGGTCGGGCTTGACGCCGCGCGCGACCATTTCCGGCAGCACGTCCGCGGCGTTCCCGAGAAGACCGATCGAGACCGCTTTGCCTTCCGACGTGTAGCGCGTAACGCGCGCAAGCGCGTCGTCGAGATTTTCTGCCTGCTCGTCGAGATAGCGCGTGCGCAAGCGCGCATCGATGCGGCTTTGCTGGCATTCGACATTCAGCGAGCAGGCACCGGCGAACGAGGCGGCGAGCGGCTGCGCGCCGCCCATGCCGCCGAGTCCGGCGGTGAGGATCCAGCGGCCGCGCAGATTGCCGCCGTAGTGGCGGCGACCCGCCTCGACGAACGTTTCGTACGTGCCCTGCACGATGCCCTGGCTTCCGATGTAGATCCAGGATCCGGCCGTCATCTGGCCGAACATCATCAGCCCCTTGCGATCGAGCTCGTCGAAGTGCTCCCACGTCGCCCACTTCGGCACGAGGTTCGAGTTGGCGATCAGCACACGCGGCGCATCGGGATGCGTGCGAAAGATGCCGACCGGCTTGCCGCTCTGGATCAGCAGCGACTGATCGGCTTGCAGGCGCCGAAGGCTTTCGAGGATCGCATCGAAGCAGGCCCAGTTGCGCGCCGCCTTGCCGATGCCACCGTAGACGACGAGCGCGTCGGGGTTCTCGGCGACCTCGCGGTCGAGATTGTTCTGGATCATCCGGTATGGCGCTTCGATGAGCCAGTTCGCGCACGTGATCTGCGGGCCGCGCGGCGCACGAACGGTGCGCGCGACGTGTCGGGAGCCGGACAGGTCGTTCATCGAAGTCTCCAGGCATGGACAGCCATGCTTTCAATGTACTGCAGTTCGCCGGCGCAGAGCACGCGAACGCCGATCACGAGCGAGGCTCGATCGCGACATGCGCGAGCACGGCATTCGCGTCGAGCGCCAGCAACCGATATCGTGGAAGCGGCAGCGTCGTCGACGCGCAGCGTATCGCCCGGCGGCGAGCGCGACGTGGCGGCCGTCGATCGTGACGTCGCGGTGGTCGTCCCACCGCCGTTTTTCCAGGGCTGGCGCACGTAGTCGGCGTTGGTCAGACGCGTGATTTTCGTCATCGCATCACCGTTTCGCGAATCCGACGCGCACGGACACGCGGTCGGCAGCGTCGCGAACCTGCTCGATCAACGTGCGCCGGTTCGTCGCCGCAAACCGGTACATCGGCACCGTCGCGGTGATCGCCGCGACGACAATCCCCTTGTCGTTGCGCACCGGCGTTGCAACGGCACCGACGTCGACCGACCACTCGCCCTCGTTCTGCGCGTACCCCTGTTGGCGGATCGTGGCGATTTCGGCGAGCAGCGCACTCCGCGTGCAGATCGTGCGTGGCGTGAAGCGCCGAAGCTCGCGGCGCACCACGCGATCGATCGTCTCGGCAGCAGCGAATGCGAGCAGCAGCTTGCCGGACGCGGTCGCGTGCGCCGGATTGCGGCTGCCGCGTGCCGCATAATGCTTGACGGCCTTGCCACCCAGCACCTGCTCGAGATTGACCGCACCGGCGCCGTCCCAGACGCTGATGCTGATCGTTTCGCCGCAGCGCTGCGCCAGGTCGACGAGCTGCGGCAACGCGGCATCGACGACGCGCACGGCAGGCAGCAACGGTGCAACGAGGCCGAGCAAGCCGCGGCCGAGGCGGATGCGCCGGGAATCGGGATCGCGTTCGACGAGGTCGGCCTCCGCGAGCGTGGCGATCATCCGTGACACCGAACTCTTGTGCAGGCCGACGATGCTCGCGATCTCGCTCACGCCTGCGAGCGGGGGATCGCTCGCGAGGCAGCGCAGGATTTCCACCGCGTGCGTGACCGACAATACGTGCGGCGGGCGCGCTGCCGGCTTTGGGGACGCGCGGCGGCCGGCGCCGTTGCCGGGGTGCCTGGCGATATCCGATCGCGTTCGCGCCATGCCGTATGGGGTTCGTTCGTTGCGCGCAGCGCAACGAGAATTCAGCTTTTCCGAAGCAGGCAGGTTAGCGCAGTAACGCGACGCGGGTTGCGCAATGCGCAACAAAGCGTCGCTACCCGCGATCACAATGGGATCCTTTCGCACGCGTCGCCGACGCCTTTTGGAGTACGTTCGCTCATGAGCATCGAGCTTGCGCAGATCGCCGAAGCGATCGATCATCTGATCACCGCACCGATGTCCAACTGGACGATCCTGAAGGGCATCCCGCTCGGCGTGCTCTACGCGGCGTCGCGCAATCGAGCCGGAAAGCCGCTGACACTCGCGGCGTCGGAGCTTCTCGCCAAGCGCGTAGGGCAGGGCGACCGCGTGCTGGTCGTCAGCGGGTTCATCATCCGCGATTACGGACTGCCCGAGACCGACGGACCCATCGGCGCGGCCGTTCTCGCCCGCGCGCTGGCGCTCGGCTTCGGCGCGGTCCCGATCGGCGTATCGGAAGCGAGCGTGCTTCCGTGCCTCGAAGCGTGCTTCGCGGCCGCCGGATTGATCCCGGCTGCCACCGACGCACTCGCCCGCGGACGCAATCGCTGCGCGTTCGTCGACTTCCCGGTCGACGTGTCCGCGGCGCGACCTGCGGCGCGGCGCATTCTCGACCAGTTCGACCCCAAAGCCATCATTGCCGTCGAGCGCCCGGGTGCCGGCCGCGACGGCGAATATCATGGCGGCGGCGGATTCGAGATCTCGTCGTTCACCGCGAAGACCGATTTGCTGTTCGCACTGGCACAGGAGCGCGGCATCGCGACGATCGGCATCGGCGATCTTGGCAACGAGCTCGGAATGGGCGTCGTCGCGCCGGAAGTGCGCGCGCACGTGCCGATGGGCGAGACGATCGCCGCGGAGCTCGCCGCGGATGTGGCCGTGGTCGCGAACATCTCGAACTGGGGCGCGTATGGTGTCGCCGCGTGTCTCGCGGCGATGCTCGGCAACGACGCGATCTTCCACGACGGCCGCGAGGAGTTGCGCCTGATCGACGCGTGCGTGGCGGCCGGTGCGATCGATCCGGTCGGCGGGCAGCGCCGCGCCTGGGTCGACGGCACCGATGCGAACACGAACGCGGCGATGGTCGACCTGCTGCGCTCGGTCGTCGTGCTGAGCCAGCGCGAGAAGGTCAACATCGACGATTATCGAAGCTCGTGGAAGTCCTGAACAGCATGAGCGCCGAAGGGCCGAAGCCGCGAGCGTGGGGGGATCGCAACCCGAGGCTGGACGGCAAGCGCGTCGGGCTGATCATCCCGTCGGTCAACGCGACGATCGAGCCCGAGTTCGCCTGGGTCGCGCCGCCTGGCATCTCGTTTCACGCCGCCCGCATCATGCTGCGCGAGACGACGCCGGACGGCCTGCGCGCGATGAACGAAGGCATCGACTCGGCTGTGCGCCTGCTCGCGTCGCTGTCGCCCGATGCGGTTGGGTATGCGTGCACCAGCGGCTCGTTTCTGGAAGGCCGAGCGCGCCTTTCGGCGCAGGTCGACGCGATCTCGCGCGTCGCCGGCTGCCCGGTCGTCGCGACATCGGCCGCGCTGATCGATGCATTGGGCGCGCTTCGCATACGGCGCGTCGCGCTCGCGACTCCCTACCTCGATGCGATCAATCGCGCGGAGCGGACGTTCCTCGAAGATCACGAAGTGGACGTGGTGTCCGTGCGCGGACTCGGGCTTTCCGGTGCCGCGATCCGTGAAGTCGCGCCCGAGACCGTGTTCGCACTCGCCTGCGATGCCGACTGCGAAGCGGCGGAAGCGGTATTTCTGAGCTGCACCGACTTGCGTGCGCTCGAAGTGGTCGACGCGCTCGAGGCGCGACTGCGAAAGCCGGTTCTGACGAGCAACCAGGTGACGCTGTGGGCTCTTCTGCGGGTACTCGGACGCGAATCGCACATCACGGGCTTTGGCCGTCTCCTCCGCTTGAATGACCCCCCCACGCCTGCGGCTGACGCCGCTGCGCGGCCCCCCGAGGGGGCCGATTCGCGCCTTGTGACGGCGCCACGGCGCTCATGAACAACCCGCATTTCAATGACGCATTGCCGCGCCTCTACGAGGCCGAGCTGTCGCCGTCGATCGTGTCCGCGCGCTTCGGACTCGATCCGGCGGCGATCGTCGACTTCTCGCTGAACGTGAATCCGTTCGGACCGCCGTCTTCGGCGGTCGCGGCGGCACGCGCGACGCTCGACAGCTGCAACCTGTATCCCGACGCGCAGCTTGCGGCGCTGCGCAAAGCGCTCGCCCGACGGCATGGCGTCGACTTCGATCAGCTGTTCTTCGGCGCGGGCCTCGACGACGTCATCAAGCTCGTGCTGCACGCATGGACCGCCGAGGGCGACGCCGTGCTGATCCACGTGCCGACGTTCCCGCGCTACGAGCTCGAAGCGCGGCTTCGCGGCTGCGACGTGGTTGCGGTGCAGGCCGATCCGCCATGGACGATCGACGTCGATGCGCTTCACGCGCAACTCGCGAGCCGCCGCGTCGCCGTTGCTTTTCTCTGCACGCCGAACAATCCGACCGGCGCGACGATCGCGACGTCCGACATCGAGGCGCTGGCCGCGCGCTTCCGCGACACACTTTTCATCGTCGACGAGGCGCTCGGCAATCCGCTCGACGACGGCGCGACCGCGCTTGCGCGACGGGAGCCGAACGTCGTCGTGCTGCGCACGTTCTCGAAGGCCCTCGGGCTTGCGGGCCTGCGGATCGGTTACGCGGTCGGTCCGGGTGCGCTGCTCGCGCTCGCCGAACGCGGCCGGCCGCCATTCAACGTGACGGCCGCCGCGGAGGCGGCGGCGATCGCCGCGCTCGACGACGCTGCTTTCGTCACGCGCAGCTACGAGACGTTTCACGCCGAGACGCAATGGTTCTGCGACGCGCTTGCGCGCTTGCCGCCGTTCGTGCCGCGTGGCGGCCACGCGAACATGCTGCTGATCGAGCTTTCGTCCGGCACGGCGGCGGCATGCGTCGACGCGCTCGCCGCCAAAGGGTTGCTCGTCGCCGATGCGGCCTGCTTCGGCACGCACGATGCGCGGGCCGCGATCCGGATCTCGCTGCGCGACCGCGCCGCGAACGCACGCCTGCTGGCCGAGCTCCAGGAACTGGCATGACGACGATGAGCGATCGCTCGACGGTGGCCTCGGAAGTGACGGCTGCGGCGTCGCCGTCGAACGCGAGCCGGCGTGCGGCGAAGCGCGTGTGGTTTACCCGGGCAAGCCCGCTTGTCGTCATCGTCGCGCTGCTCGTCGTCTGGGAAGTCTGCGTGCGCGTGCTCGGCGTGCCGGCGTATCTGTTGCCGCCGCCGTCGGCGATCGCGCGGCGGATGGTCGTCGATTACAGGCTGCTGGCCGTCAACGCGTGGGTGACGCTCGGCGAGGTGCTCGCCGGCTACGCGCTCGCGATCGTCGTCAGTATTCCGCTCGCCGCGATCCTCGCGCAGTTCCGCGTCGTCGAGAACGCGGTCTATCCGACGCTCGTCGCGTCGCAAACGATTCCGAAGGTCGCGATCGCGCCGATCCTCGTCGTCTGGTTCGGCTTCGGACTGACGCCGAAGGTGCTGATCGCATTCCTGATCTGCTTCTTCCCTATCGTCGTCGACACGATGACCGGTTTCCGCTGCGTGCCGCGCGAAGTGATCTGGCTGTCGCGCTCGATGGGCGCGTCGCAATGGAAGACGTTCGTCAAGATCCGCATTCCCGCCGCGTTGCCGAACATCTTCGCCGGACTCAAAGTCGCCAGCACGCTCGCCGTCGTCGGCGCGGTCGTCGGCGAGTTCATCGGCGCGGATCGCGGGCTCGGCTACCAGCTGATCGTCGCGAACGGCCTGATGGACGTGCAGCTGTCGTTCGCCGTGCTCGTCTCGCTGAGCCTGCTCGGCATCGCGCTCTACGTGGCCGTCGACCTGCTCGAGCGGCTCGCGCTGCCGTGGCACGTCTCGCATCGCGCCGGGGGCGCCGCGCCGGGAGCGGACAGGTCATGAGCGCTGCGTTGCAGTTTCGCGGCGTCGGCAAGGTCTTCGAGACGCCGACCGGCAGCCTGCGCGCGCTGTCGAACATCGACTTCGAATTGCGCCGCGGCGAGTTCCTGTCGGTGCTGGGTCCGAGCGGCTGCGGCAAGAGCTCGCTGCTCGCGCTCGGTACCGGCCTCGAGTTCCCGACCGAAGGCGTCGTCGAGGTCGAGGGCCGCCGCGTCGATCGACCGGTGACCGACGTCGGCATCGTGTTCCAGACCGACGTGCTGCTCGATTGGCGCACGGTACTCGGCAACGTCCTGCTGCAGATCGAGATGCGCCGGCTCGACGTCGGACGATACGAGCCGCGGGCGCGCGAGCTCTTGCGCACGGTCGGGCTCGCCGGATTCGAGCGCAAGCGCCCGTACGAGCTTTCCGGCGGCATGCGCCAGCGCGTGTCGATCTGCCGCGCGCTCGTCCACGATCCGCACATCCTGTTCATGGACGAGCCGTTCGGTGCGCTCGACGCGATCACGCGCGAGCAGCTCGTGATGGAGCTGCACCGGATCTGGAACGAAACGCGCAAGAGCGTGCTGTTCGTCACGCACGACATCGGCGAAGCGATCTTCCTCGCCGATCGCGTGCTCGTGATGACGCCGCGGCCCGGCAGCGTCGAGGAGATCGTCGACGTCGATTTGCCGCGGCCGCGGAGCGTGGAGACGCGGGAATCGCCGCGCTTTTTGGCGCTCGTCGCACACGTGCGGTCGCTGTTCGTGCAGGCAGGAATCCTGCAGGAGTCCCGATAATTCAACGAGGAGGAGCAATGATTCGCAAATTGTCCCAGGTCGCGTACGCATTCGCCGTCACGGCGCTCGTCGCCTGCTCGCTCGCGGCGTTCGTGCCCGGCGCCGCGGCGAAGGACCTCGTGCCGGTGACGGTACGGCTCGCGTTCACCTACAACGGCCACCGCTCGCCCTATCTGCTCGGCGTCGACAAGGGCTTCTACGCCGACGAGGGCCTCGACGTGAAGGTGCTCGAAGGGAAGGGCGTGACGTCGTCGATGCAGCTCGTCGCGAACAAGGACGACACGTTCGCGATCGTCGATCCGCCGTCGCTGATGCTCGGCGTCGCGCAGGGCATGCCGCTGCGCCAGGTCGTGCAGCTCTACCAGGTGAGCCCGAACGCGCTCGCGAGCTGGGCGTCGGCCAACATCCACGAGCCGGCCGACCTCGTCGGCAAGACCGTCGCGACGCTGCAGGGTGACACGACGACGACGATGCTCTATGCACTGCTCGCGAAGAACGGCGTCGATGCGAGCAAGGTGAAGATCGTCGCCTCCGACGGCGGTACGCGCAACCAGACGTTCCTGTCGAAGCGGGCCGACGCGATCACCGGCTTCACGAACGACTCGTACCTGTCGCTCCGCGCAACGGCCGGTGCGCCGATGAACGTGTTCGCGTATTCGCAGTTCGGCATCGACACGATGGGCGACGGCGTCGCGGCGCACGTCGACACGATCCAGTCGAAGCCCGATGTCGTGCGCGGCTTCGTCCGGGCGACGATCCGCGCGTACAAGTACGCGCTGCAGCATCCCGACGAGGCGATCGCATCGCTCAAGAAACGTTCGCCGAACATCAAGCCCGAGATCGAGATCGAGAAGCTGAAGGCGACGGGTCCGCTGCTCGACTCGGCCGATACGAAGGTGCACGGCATCGGCTACTCGAGCAAGGACAAGTGGGCGTCGACGCAGAAGCTGATGCTCGAATTCGGCGGCCTCAAGAAAGCCGCCGACGACGTGTCGACGTACTACACGAATGAATTCCTCCCGAAGCAATAGCGTGGGTACCGAAGGGCCGCCGCGCGGTGTGCAACGGCTGATCGTCGGCATCAGCGGGGCATCGGGCACCGTTTACGGCATCCGGCTGCTCGAGGTGCTGCGCGACCTCGGGTTCGAGACGCACGTCGTGATGACGCGCTCGGCGCGGCTCGCGATGTCGTACGAGACGTCGCTCAAGCCCGCCGACGTCGAGGCGCTCGCCGCCGTCCACCATCGCAACGAGGACGTCGCGGCATCGATCTCGAGCGGCTCGTTTCGCACGCTCGGCATGGTCGTCGCGCCGTGCTCGATCCGCAGCCTGTCCGAGATCGCGACCGGCGTGACGTCGAGCCTGCTGACACGCGCCGCCGACGTCGTGTTGAAGGAACGGCGCAGGCTCGTGCTGATGGTGCGCGAGACGCCGCTGCATCTCGGCCATCTGCGCAGCATGACGCAGGTGACCGAAATCGGCGCGATCGTAATGCCGCCTGTGCCCGCGCTGTACAACCGGCCGCAGACGGTCGACGACGTCGTCGACCACACCGTCGGTCGCGTGCTCGACCTGTTCGGCATCGACAATCCGCTCGTCCGCCGTTGGGGCGAGTCGGAGGACGACGCGCGCGATCCCGCGGTGACCGGACGCACGGCATGAGCGGGACGTCGCGGGAACGGACAACGCGCTCGCGTCCGACGCTGACGATCGGCGCGCGACCGGTCACGCTCGCGGAGTTACGTCGCATCTATCGCAACGACGTCGACGTCGTGCTCGACGAAACGTCGCTCGCGGCCGTCGATGCGTCCCGCGCGATCGTCGCGCGCATCGCCGATGGTGACGACGCGGTCTACGGCATCAATACCGGCTTCGGCAGGCTCGCGCAGACGCGCATCCCGCACGATCGGCTGGCCGAGCTGCAGCGTAATCTCGTGCTGTCGCATAGCGCCGGCGTCGGCGCGCCGTTGCCGCCGGGCGTGGTGCGGCTCGCGCTCGTGACGAAGGCGCTCGGTCTTGCACGCGGATTTTCGGGCGTGCGCATCGACATCGTTCGCGCGCTGATCGCGCTCGCCCATTCCGACGTTCTGCCGCGCATCCCCTGCAAGGGCTCGGTCGGCGCGTCGGGCGATCTCGCACCGCTCGCCCATCTTTCGCGAACGCTGATCGGCGAAGGCGAGGTGACGGTCGGCGACGAGGTGCTGCCGGCGAGCGAAGGCTTGCGGCGCGCGGGCGTGGCGCCGCTCGTGCTCGGGCCGAAGGAGGGCCTTGCGCTGCTGAACGGCACGCAGGTGTCGACGTCGCTTGCGCTGGCCGCGCTGTTCGACGCCGAGAACGTGTTCGCTGCGGCGCTCGTTGCGAGCGCGCTGTCGCTGGAAGCGATCAAGGGCTCGGTGCGTCCGCTCGATCCGCGCATTCACGACGCGCGCGGACAACCCGGCCAGATCGCGGTGGCCGCCGCCTTGCGTGCGCTCCTCGACGGCAGCGCGATCGTGCTGTCGCACGCGCATTGCGGGCGCGTGCAGGATCCCTATTCGATTCGTTGCGTCCCGCAGGTGATGGGTGCCTGCCTCGACAACCTGCAGCACGCGGCGCGGGTGCTCGCGATCGAGGCGAACGGCGCGTCCGACAATCCGCTCGTGTTCGCGGATACCGGCGAAGTCGTGTCGGGCGGCAACTTCCACGCCGAACCCGTTGCATTCGCCGCCGACATTCTCGCGCTTGCGATCGCCGAGATCGGCGCGATCTCGGAGCGGCGGATCGCGTTGCTGATCGACGCCACGCTGTCGGGCCTGCCGCCATTCCTCGTGCGCGAGGGCGGCATCAATTCGGGCTTCATGATGCCGCAGGTCACCGCGGCGGCGCTCGCGTCGGAGAACAAGACGCTCGCGCATCCGGCGAGCGTCGACAGCCTGCCGACGTCGGCCAATCAGGAAGATCACGTCTCGATGGCGACGTTCGCCGCGCGCCGGCTTTTCGATATGCTCGACAACACGGCGGTGATCGTCGGCATCGAGGCCATGTCCGCGGCGCAGGGAATCGATTTCCTGCGGCCGCTGCGAAGCTCGGAGCTGCTCGAGCATGAGTTCGAAGGAATTCGCGCGCACGTCGCGTTTCTCGCGCACGATCGGGAGTTCGCGCCCGACATCGACACGATGCGGCGCTGGGCGCTGCACGACGAATGGCCGGCGCCGATCTCCGCGATGGTGCCAAGCCGCACGTGAGTCCAGCACCCACTCCTCACCCGCCTCACTCGCGCTCGGCTCGCTCTCCGCAGCGGGGAGAGGGTTGGGGTGAGGGGCCGAACGGGCCAAGCGCCGACGGCATCTGGCATCGCCTGCGCGTCGCCGCCGGCACGCTCGACGATGCGTCGCGCACGACGTCGCCGATCGACACGATCGTCGTACGTGACGGCACGATCGCCTGGCTCGGCAATGAAACCGACTTGCCACCCACCTTTGCGACGCAGCCGCGCCACGATGGCAACGATGCGCTCGTCACGCCCGGCCTGATCGATTGCCACACGCATCTCGTGTATGGCGGCGATCGCGCCGACGAATGCGGCTTGCGGCTCGCCGGCGCAAGCTACGCCGACATCGCGGCGCGCGGCGGCGGCATCGTCTCGACGGTACGCGCGACGCGGGCCGCGAGCGAGGACGAGCTGTTCGCGTCGGCGTCGGCGCGGCTCTTGAACCTCCTCGCCGAAGGCGTCTGCGCGATCGAGATCAAGTCGGGCTACGGGCTCGACCTCGCGACCGAGCGCAAGCAGCTTCGCGTGGCGCGGCGACTCGGCGACGCGCACGCTGTGACGGTACGAACGACCTTCCTCGGCGCGCACGTGGTGCCGCCCGAATTCGCGGGACGCAGCGACGCGTACATCGACGTTGTCTGCGACGAGATGCTGCCGGCGCTCGCCGACGAAGGACTCGTCGACGCCGTCGACGCGTTTTGCGAGTCGATCGCCTTCTCGCCCGCGCAAGTCGAGCGCGTGTTCGAGGCGGCCGAGCGCTGCCGGTTGCCGGTCAAGCTGCATGCCGAGCAGCTTTCCGATTCGGCCGGCGCGGCGCTCGCGGCGCGACACCACGCGTTGTCCGCCGATCACCTCGAACATTTGTCGCAGCAAGGCGTCGACGCGATGCGCGACGCGGCAACCGTGGCGGTCCTGCTGCCGGGCGCCTTCTACATGCTGCGCGAAACCCGGCATCCGCCGGTGGACGCGCTGCGTGCGGCCGGCGTGCCGATCGCGATGGCCACCGACCACAATCCGGGCACGTCGCCGCTTCTGTCGCTGCTGACGGTGATGCACATGGGATGCACACTGTTCCGGCTCACGGTGCCCGAGATGCTCGCCGGCGTCACGCGGCACGCCGCGCGCGCGCTCGGCCTGCAATCGACGCACGGCGTGCTCGCCGTCGGACGGCCGGCGGATTTCGTGCTGTGGAAGCTGCGGACGATCGACGAACTTGCGTATTGGCTGGGCCGCCGGCCGGTCGCGACGATCGTCCGGCAAGGCCGAATCGCAACCGATCATTGACTGAACGACGACGGAATCCTGATGAACTCGACCGGCAAGGCATCGATGCGGGAGTACATGGAAACGCTGCGCGCGCGCGGCGAGCTGCTCGAGGTCACGCGTGAAGTGCATCCGAAGCACGAGCTCGCCGCCGTGACGTCGGCGGCACACAAGCGCTGGGGCAAGCCGATCCTGTTCCATCGCGTCGAGGGGACGGCCTTGCCGGTGCTCACGAACATCTACGGATCGCGTGAACGCCTCGCGGAGATTCTCGGCATCGGGCCCGACGACTTCTGCCGCAAATGGAACGACCTCGCGACCGTTGCCGCGGCGCGCGATGTCGCGTTGCGGCCGGCGACGAAGCCGATCGGCGATCTCGTCGACTGCAAGGTGTCGGACCTGCCGCTCATCACGTATTCGGAGCGCGATGCGGCGCCGTATTTCACGTCGGCCATGTTCCTCGCGCACGAGCCCGAGACGGGCGTGCGCAATCTGTCGTTTCACCGCTCGATGTTCGTGAGCGACGAGGAATTGCGCTGTCGTCTGGCACCACGCCACCATCTGACGATGTACCACGAGAAGGCGGAGAAAATCGGCAAGCCGCTCGAAGCGGCGATGCTGATCGGACCGCCGCCGACGGCATTCCTGACCGCGGCATCGCCGTTGCCGTACGATGCCGACGAGCTCGAGGTCGCCGCGCAGCTCGCCGGAGAATCGATCGAGATGCGGCCATGCCGGCACATCGACATGATGGTGCCGGCATCGACGGAGATCGTGATCGAGGGGCGGTTGCTTCCGAACGTGCGGCGCGACGAGGGCCCGTTCGGCGAATTCATGGGCTACTACACGCCGGTCGGCCAGAACGCGGTGTTCGAGGTGCTCGGCGTCACGCGGCGCTCCGACGCGATCTTCCACAGCATCCTGTGCGGATCGTCGGAGGAAGTGCTGACGCTCGAGCTGTCGGTTGCGGCGAACATCTTCCAGCGGATCAATGCCGTGCTGCCCGGCATCGTCGACGTGACGTGTCACCCGTTCGTCACGCACGTGATCGTCAAGATCCGCCAGCAATACGAGGGCCACGGGCGGCAGGTTCTGCTCGCGGTGTTCGGCGCGGAGCCGACCTGGGCGAAGATGGTCACCGTCGTCGACGAGGACGTCGATATCTACGACATGGACGACGTCACGTGGGCTGTTTTGACGCGCTCGCGGCCCGACCGGGATACGATCGTCATTCCCGACACGCCGTCGTTCTACCGCGACCCGCACAAGGACCACTGGGGGCGGATGGGCATCGACGCAACGGTGCCGTTCGAGCGGCGCAAGGATTTCGAGCGCAAGCGCGTTCCCGGTGCCGACAGCGTCGATCTCGCCGCATACTTCGACACTGCTCGTTGAGCTGCATCATCATCATCATCGCTTGATCACCAAGGGGAGATCGCCATGAGAGTCCCGATGCTCGTTTCCGCCATCATTGCGCTGTGTGCCGTGGTCGTCGCGAGTCCCGCACCGGTAGAGGCGCAGGCACCGCTTACGAAGATCACGTTCCTCACGAACTACACGTTCCACGGTCGCCATTCGCCGTTCTTCGTCGGCCTCGACAAGGGCTACTACAAGGCCGCCGGGTTCGACATCGACATCCAGCCGGCAACCGGCAGCGGCTTCGTGATCACCGCGGTCGACAGCGGCAAGGCCGACTACGGCATGGCCGAGGCGGCGTCGGTCGTGCAGGCCGAGGCGAAGGGCGCGAAGGTGAAAAGCTTCATGGTCTTCACCGACATCAGCACGTCGGGACTCGCATCCCTCAAGCCGTACAAGACGCTCGAGTCGCTCGAGGGACAGCGGATCGCCGCGTCGCAGACCGACAGCGCGCGCGTGATCCTGCCGATCCTGCTCGAGCGCGCGAAGATCGATCCGTCGACGATCAAGTGGCTCGCCGCCGATCCCGGCGTCTATTCGTCGCTGCTCTTGTCCGGGCAGACCGATCTCTTCACCGCCTCGCTCGACGGCGACGTTCCGGCGCTCGAGAAGATCGCGAAGCCGCAGCACAAGACCGTGTACTTCACGCCGTTCGCCGACTGGGGCTACGACGTGTTCGGCTATTTCCTGATTGCGAAAGACACGACGCTTGCGAGCGATCCCGCGGCCGCGAAACGGTTCGCCGAAGCGACGCGCAAGGCGGTCGACTATTCGGTCGCGCATCCCGAGGAAACCGCACGGATCATGGTCAAGCACAATCCGGCCCTGAACTACGACACGACGCTCGCCCAATGGCGGCAGACGATCAAGTCGATCGAGACGCCGTACGTGAAGAAGCACGGTTACGGGGTCGCGACCGACGACCGTCTGCAGCGCACCGTCGATCTCGTCAAGACGGCGATGAAGCTCGAAGCGTCGCTCGGCCCGAAGGACATCTACACGTCGGTTCTCCAGGGTCACTAGAGGCGCCGGCACGTGTCGATCGCGCTCGAGATCGCCGACGTCCGCAAGACGTTCGGCGCCCTCGTAGCGGTCGAGCGCGCGAGCTTCGCCGTCGAGGCCAACGAGTTCGTCTCGATCGTCGGCCCGAGCGGTTGCGGCAAGTCGACGCTGTTGCGAATGGTGGCCGGGCTGGCCGCGCCGACCAGCGGAGGCATTCGCGTCGCCGGGCGCACGGTGTCGGGTCCGATTCGCGACGTCGGGATGGTGTTCCAGGCGCCGGTGCTTCTGCCGTGGCGCACGACGCTTGCGAACATCCTGTTCGTGGCCGACGTCGCGGGCAAGACGACGGCCGCGCATCGCGAGCGCGCATTGCAGCTGATCGCGCTCGCAGGCCTTGCGGGCTTCGAGCATGCGTATCCGCACGAGCTCTCCGGCGGCATGCAGCAGCGTGCGGCGATCTGCCGCGCACTCTTGCTCGATCCGCCATTGATCCTGATGGACGAGCCGTTCGGCGCACTCGACGTGATGACGCGCGAGCGAATGGGCTTCGAGCTGCAGAAGATCTGGGCGACGAGTCGCAACACGGTGCTGTTCGTCACGCACAGCATCAGCGAGGCGGTGCTGTTGTCGGACACGATCGTCGTGATGACGCCGCGTCCCGGACGCATCCAGGACATCGTGAAGGTCGACCTGCCACGGCCGCGCGACGTGTCGGTGCTCGAGCATCCGCGCTTCATCGAGCTCTCCGCCCGCGTGCGCGGTGGAATTCAGGGTTCGGAGACGACGTCGCTGGGAAAAGTCGTCTGTGATCCTACTTCGGCGTTCGTGCAATGAACGGCGCGCGCAAGGCCGTCTCCGGCCCCGTCGTCGCCATGACCGACGAGCCGGTCACCGATCGTCAGCGCTCATCGAAGGCGCGGGGGCCGCTGCGCTCGTTCGTCGCCGTCGTCGCGTTTCTTCTCGCGTGGCAATTCCTCGTGCCGCTCTTGCACGTTCCGGATTACGTGCTGCCGCTGCCATCGGTCATTGCGCAGCGCTTCGGCGAGACGTTCATGCTGCAGCTCGCAAATCTCGCGGTGACCGCGATGACGACGCTCGCCGGCCTCGCGATCGCGCTGGTCGTCGGCGTGCTGCTCGCGCTGCTCGTCGTCTACGTCGAAGGCGTGAAGAGCGTCGTCATGCCGTTCCTCGCCGCGTTCAACAGCATTCCGAAGATCGCGATCGCGCCGCTCTTCGTGATCTGGTTCGGTCTGGGCGCCGAGTCGAAGATCCTGCTCGCGTTCCTGCTCGCGCTCTTTCCGATCTTCGTCAATTCGATGACGGGCCTGGGCGAAATCGAGCCCGACATCCTCGACCTCTCGCGCCTCGCCGGCGGGTCGTCCTATCGCGTGTTCACGATGGTGCGCCTCATGCACGCGACGCCGTACATCACCGATGCGCTGAAGGTCGCCTTCCCGCTCGCGCTCGTCGGCTCGATCGTCGGCGAATTCATCGGCGGCAACCGCGGCATCGGTCAGCTGATCCTCGCCGCGCAGTTCAACCTGGACACGCCGCTCGTGTTCGCAGCGCTGCTGTCGATCACCGTGTTCACGACGGCGGGGATCGGCGTCATCACGCTCTTCGAGCGACGGTTCCTGAAATGGCGCCCGTCGCAGCGCAGCCGCTAGCCGGATTCCCGGTGGAATTCGGTGCGGTCGGCGTACAGCACGCCGCCGCGCAATTCGCCAATCGCTTCGTAACCCGTCGTCGGATCGCGAAAGTGGACGTTCGTGCCGTCGCGGCGCCATACGCCGTGGAACGTGCGTCCGCTGTTCGTCCGCACTTCGTCGAACGTGCCGTCGGACTTGAGGTGAACGCGCATCCGTCCGTCGGACGATACCCAGAGGCCGGCGAGATCGTCGTCGGTGTTCAATGCGCACCCGCCGCGGCTTCGCCGGCGTGTGCCGAGCCCCTGGCCGGACGCGCGAGCCACACGACCGCGATCAGCGCGAGGAACAGAAGCGCCGAGACGAAGAACACGTCGTTCGCCGACAACATGAACGCCTGCTGGTCGACGAGGCGGTTGAGCGTCGCATAGCTCTGCTCGGGCGTAAGACCGCTCGCCTGCATGGCCGAGAGCGCCTGCGCGGACGCCGGGCTGGATCCGAGGCGCTCGACCAGTTGCGCGTGATGCAACGTCGCGCGGTCGTCCCAGAACGTCGTCGTGATCGACGTTCCGAACGAGCCCGCGGTGATGCGCGCGAAGTTGAAGAGTCCCGACGCCGACGGGATCTTCTGCGCGGCGAGCCCGGACAGCGATAGCGTGACGAGCGGGATGAAGAACATCGCCATCGCCGCGCCCTGGATGATCGTCGGGATCATCAATGTCCAGAAATCGGCCGACGTGTTGAACTTCGAGCGCATGTAGAGCACGAG
>DATNGN010000009.1:0-26371 GCA_035605875.1 Casimicrobiaceae bacterium | reverse complement strand
CGCGACGAGCGCGTCGTGCGCGAGGATCATCGCCTCCATCGCCGAGCCGCACATCTTGTTGACCGTCGTGCACGGCGTCGACAACGGCAGGCCGGCCTTCAGCGACGCCTGCCGCGCCGGGGCCTGTCCCTGGCCGGCGGGCAGCACGCAGCCGAAGATCGTGCGGTCGACATCCGCTGGCTCGATGCCGGCGCGCTCGACGGCCGCCTTGATGGCGACCGCGCCGAGGTCGCTCGCGGCGAGCGATGCGAAGTCGCCCTGGAAGCCACCCATCGGCGTGCGCGCCGCACCGACGATGACGATCGGATCGCTGGTCATGACTTCACCCTTCCCTGCCCGGCGCCGCTCGTCGCGACGCGGGCGTCATTTCGTTTCGCTGAAAAGCTCGCGCCCGATCAGCATCCGGCGGATCTCCGAGGTTCCCGCGCCGATCTCGTAGAGCTTGGCGTCGCGCCACAGTCGTCCGGTCGGAAACTCGTTGATGTAGCCGTTGCCGCCGAGGCACTGGATCGCCTCGCCCGCCATCCACGTCGCCTTCTCCGCCGCGTAAAGGATCGCGCCGGCGGCGTCCTTGCGCGTGGCCTGCCCGCGATCGCAGGCGCGGCCCACCGCGTACACATAGGCGCAGCACGCATTCATCGTCGTATACATGTCCGCGAGCTTGCCCTGCATCAACTGGAACTCGCCGATCGGCTGCCCGAACTGGCGCCGCTCGTGCACGTAGGGCAGCACCGCGTCGAAGCATGCGGCCATGATGCCGAGCGAGCCGCCCGCGAGAACCGTGCGCTCGTAATCGAGGCCGCTCATCAGCACGTTCACGCCGCGGCCTTCCTCGCCGAGCACGTTCGCGGCCGGCACTTCGCAATCGTCGAACACGAGCTCGCAGGTGTTCGAGCCGCGCATGCCGAGCTTGTCGAGCTTCTGCGCGGTGGTGAAGCCGGACATGCCCCTTTCGACGATGAATGCGGTGATCCCGCGCGCGCCGGCCTGCGGATCGGTCTTCGCGTAGACGACGAGCGTATCGGCATCGGGGCCGTTCGTGATCCACATCTTCGTGCCGTTCAGCACGTAGGCGTCGCCGCGGCGTTCGGCGCGAAGCCGCATCGACACGACGTCGGAGCCCGAACCCGACTCGCTCATCGCCAGCGCGCCGACGTGCTCGCCGCTGATGAGCTTCGGCAGGTACTTGCGCTTCTGCGCGTCGCTGCCGTTGCGCCGGATCTGGTTCACGCAGAGGTTGGAATGCGCGCCGTACGAGAGTCCGACCGACGCCGACGCGCGGGAGATCTCCTCCATCGCGACGACGTGCGCGAGGTAGCCCAAGCCTGCGCCACCGTACGCTTCCTCGACGGTGATGCCGAGAAGACCCATGTCGCCGAGCTTTCGCCACAGCTCGTTCGGGAACACGTTGTCGCGATCGATCGCCGCGGCGCGTGGCGCGATCTCGGCGGCGGCGAATTCGCGCACCGACGCACGCAGCATGTCGAGCGTCTCGCCGAATTCGAAATCGAGCGTCGGGATGTCCATCAGCACCTCATGCCGGCGGACGCGCCGCGGCATCGGCCTTGCCGTGCATCACCATCAGCGTCTGCTGCATGATCGCGACCAGCGTCCGCTCGCCGTTGCGCTCGGCGTGCACGTCGCCGCGGGTGATCGTCAGTGTACGTCCGGACTTCACGACGAATCCCTCGGCGACGATCCGCTCGCCCTGCGCCGGCGCAAGCAGGTTCAGCTTGAACTCGACGGTCAGCACCGAGCTGTCGGCGGGAAAGAGCGTGTATCCCGCATAGCCACCGGCCGAGTCGACGAGCGTCGCGAGGATCCCTGCATGCACGTAACCGTGCTGCTGCGACGTCTCCGGCCGCGGGGTCAGCGCCAGCGCACAGTAGCCGGCGCGCAGTTCGACGAGGCGCGCGCCGATCAGCGCCATGGCGCCCTGGCGCTCGAAGCTCTGACGCACGCGTCCGGCGAAGGCGTCGATCGTCACGTCCCGATTCTCCATGACGTTTACGTAAACGTCAATCAGCCGTTCCCTCGGCACGCGCTTCCGTCTTCAGGCGCCGACGACATTCGCGCTCGATGCCGTCGATCTCGGCCAGAACCGCCTCGATGTCCTCGCGCTGCTGCAGCAGCCGCATCCGTCGCTCGGCGAGCATCGCGAGGAACGCGGTCAGCTGCGCGCGCTCGTTGCGACGCACCTCGTAGAGATCGAGCAGCTCGCCGATCTCCGACAGTGCCAGGCCGAGCCGCTTGCCGCGCAGGATCAGCTTGAGGCGGACGCGCTCGCGCTCGCCGTAGAGGCGCGTCCGTTTCTCGCGGGTGGGCGTCACCAGTCCGCAGTCCTCGTAGAAGCGAATCGCGCGCGTCGTCAGCGCGAATTCGCGTGCGAGGTCGGAGATCGTGTAGGTCGCGCGCGTACCCGGCGGCGCGGCATGGCGGTTCGTGGCGGGCATGCGGGGCTTCGATGCGCGGCACGGCACGAAGCACTTGGCCGTGGCGGAGGCACGATACCATACCGAGATGAACGATTCGCTCTCGCACGCGGTGCTCGCGATCCCCGATGCGCCACCGTCTCCCGGCGACGTGCGCGAAGTCGCGCCCGGCATCTTCTGGCTGCGAATGCCCCTGCCGTTCGCGCTCGACCACATCAACCTCTGGCTGATCGACGAGCGCGACGGCTATACGCTCGTCGATTGCGGCTATGGCGATGCGGCGACGCGCGCGCAGTGGGAACGCCATTTCGGCACGACGCTCGCAACACGCCCCATACGAAGGATCGTCGTCACGCACTGCCACCCCGACCATCTCGGCAACGCCGCATGGCTCGCCGCGCGCTTCGGCTGTACCGTCGAAATGACGCAGGGCGAATACCTCACGGCGCATGCGCTGATCGCCGAGGTCGCGAGCTACGGGCCGGCCGACGTGCTGGCGCTCTTTGCAAGGCACGGCATGGCGGCCGACCACGTGCAGGCGCTCGGCGCGCACGGCAATCGCTATCGCCGGGGTGTCCCCGAGGCGCCGCCGGCGTTCGCGCGACTCATCGACGGCGACTGCATCGCGCTCGGCGGTCGATCCTTTCGCGTCATCGCGGGTTACGGCCATTCGACCGAGCACGCCGCGCTCGCCTGCGTCGAATCGCGCGTGCTGATCGCCGGCGACATGCTGTTGCCGAAGATCAGCACGAACGTGGCCGTATGGCCGGGCGAGCCGGATGCCGATCCGGTCGCGCGCTTTCTCGAGTCGATCGGCGCGTTCTGTTCGCTACCGCCCGACACGCTCGTGCTGCCGTCGCACGGACCGCCGTTTCGCGGCATCGCGGCGCGCGTCGCGCAACTGCGCGCGCACCACGCCGAGCGGCTTGCGGAACTGCACGCATCGCTCGCGACGGCCGCGGCACCGCAGTCGGCGCACGACGTGATCCCGGTGCTGTTCCGCCGCGCGCTCGACGTGCATCAGCGATTCTTCGCGATGGGCGAGGCGATCGCGCACCTCAACCATCTCTGGCGCGAAGGACGGGCGACGCGCCTTGTCGGCGATGACGGCGCAATCCGCTTCACCGCGTAACATTCGCGTCCTCTCCACGCCCTTCAACGACGACTCGAAACGATGTCCACGCCATCCAAGCCCGCAACCGCCGCCGACCCGTCCGGCACGCCCGCCTTCGATCCGGTCAAGCTCGCCGAATCCCTCGCCTCCGCGGCCGACAAGAGCGCGAAGCTGATCGGCGAATTCGCCGCGCGCAATGCCGGCAGGCAGGCGAGTGTGGCGAACGACGAACTCGGCCTCGGCAAGGCATTCATGGAGCTCGCGGCGAACATGCTCGCGAATCCGGCGCGCATGGCCGAGGGGCAGATGCGCCTTTGGCGCGATTACATGAACCTGTGGCAAACATCGATGCTGCGGATGATCGGCGGCCAGGCGCTTCCCGTCGTCGAGCCCGCGCAGGGCGACAAGCGTTTCAAGGATGCATGCTGGCACGAGCACTTCCTGTTCGACTACATCAAGCAGTCGTACCTGATCACCGCGCGCTGGCTGCACGAGCAGGTCGCGAGCGTCGAGGGGCTCTCGGAACCGGCGAAGAAGAAGGTCCGCTTCTTCACGCGCCAGTACATCGACGCGCTCGCACCGTCGAACTTCGCGTTGACCAATCCGGAAGTGTTCCGCGAGACGGTCGCGAGCGGCGGCCAGAACCTCGTGCGCGGCTTGAACAACCTGCTCGACGACATCGAGCGCGGCAACGGCCAGTTGCGGATCTCGATGACCGATCCGAAAGCCTTCGAGCTCGGCGTCAACATCGCGACGACACCGGGCAAGGTCGTCTACCAGAACGACCTGATGCAGCTGATCCAGTACGAGCCGACGACGGCGAAGACGTGGAAGCGGCCGCTTCTGATCATCCCGCCGTGGATCAACAAGTACTACATCCTCGATCTGCGCGAGAAGAATTCGTTCATCCGTCATGCGGTGAACGAGGGAATGACGGTATTCGTCGTGTCGTGGGTCAATCCCGACACGAAGCTCGCTCACAAGGATTTCGAGGATTACCTGGTCGAGGGGCCGCTCGCGGCGCTCGACGCGATCCGCGACGCGACCGGCGAAGCCGACGCGAACGTGATCGGCTATTGCCTGGGCGGCACGCTGCTCGCGGCGACGCTCGGCTACCTCGCGGCGAAGAAGCAGAAGCGCATCGCGAGCGCGACTTTCATGACCGCGCTGGTCGACTTCACCGCCGCCGGCGAACTCGAAGTGTTCATCGACGAGGAGCAGGTCGCGTCGCTCGAGAAGAAGATGCAGGAGCGTGGTTATCTAGAAGGCAGCGAGATGGCGAACACGTTCAACCTGCTCCGCGCGAACGATCTCATCTGGTCGTTCGTCATCAACAACTACCTGCTCGGCCGCGATCCGTTCCCGTTCGACCTGCTGCACTGGAACTGCGATTCGACGCGAATGCCGGCGAAGATGCACAGCTACTACCTGCGCAACATGTACATGGGCAACAAGCTGCGCGAGCCGAACGCGCTGAAGCTCGCCGGCGTGCCGATCGATCTGTCGAAAGTCGATGTGCCGACGTACTTCGTATCGGCGATCGAGGATCACATCGCGCCGTGGAAGACGACGTACGCCGGGCCGGGGCTGATGAAGGGCAGCGGGCGTTTCGTGCTGTCAGGATCGGGCCACATTGCCGGCATGATCAATCCGCCGGCCGCGAACAAGTACGGCTACTGGACCAACGAGACGCTCGCCGACGATGCCGACGCGTGGTTCGCCGGCGCGACGCAGCACGCGGGGTCGTGGTGGACCGACTGGCGGGCGTGGATCCAGCCGTTTCTCGACAAGGAAGTGCCGGCGCGCGTGCCGGGCAACGGAAAGCTGCCGGTGATCGAGGCAGCGCCGGGCTCGTACGCGCGGCTTCGCGCCGACGCGTAGCGTCAGCGGGGCATCGGAACCACCGCGGCCGGCGGCGCGGGCGATACGCCGGGGACCGGGGGCGCCGGCATCCGGGGCAGCGGCATCTCGGGTTGCGGTACGTGGATCGGGGCCGGCGCAGGCGCAAGCGGCGGAACCGGCACGGGCCGGACCGAAGGCTGCGGCACAGCGGGCATCGGCAAAGGAGCGGCGCCACCGCGCTCGGGCGGCACAGGGACGACCGGCGCGCGCGGTGCAGGTGGAACGGTTGCCGACATTCTCGGCGTAGCGAGCGACGCCGACGGCATCGCGCGTGCGGCATGCGCGGGTGCCGCCGGCCCGTTGCCGGCACGAACGATATCGTCAGGCAAAGGTGCGGGCTTCACCGCCGGCGGTGTCGTCGTGAGCGAGGGCGCGATCGGCCGGTTGGACGCGACGGTCACCCGATTGCTTGCAACCGGGCGACCCGTCGTCACCGTGGATGCCGGTACTTCGGTAATGCCGCCCGGTACCGACAGGTTCGCATGGCGCGACGGCTCGCCGGGACCCACGACATTCACCGCGTATGGCCGGTTGTAGCGCGCGTAACAGCCGCCGCCGCACCGCCACCACGGCACGAACGGCTCGCCCCAGCCGAGCGGAACCCAACCGAAAACCGGCACGCCGTTCGCGGTCGCGAAGAGACCGCCTCCGCCGTACCACGCGACGAGCGCCGGCGCCCAGACGGGCCGCGCGACGAATTCGCCCGGGCACCATCCCCAGCGGCCGCTGATGAATGCCCAACGCCCGTAGTGGAACGGCGCATACCCCCAGGCGGCATTGTCGACCCACGCATAGCCGTAGCCCGGCAGCCAGGTCCAATGGCCGAAACGGTACGGCGCCCACTCGGGATCGACCGTCGGGAACCAGACGGCGCCATAGTCGGGATACGTCCGCCATTGCCCGTAACGGTCGAGATCGTATTCGCCGACCATCTCGCGCGACACGTACGCGTTCGCGCGCGGCGATTCGTAGACGCGGTCGCGCGCGGCGCTCCAGGTGTCGAAGCCGTCGAGGCCAGCGCCTGCACGGATGTCGACCGTCACGCGCCGGGTACCCGCGAAATCGGCGACCTGCCCCGGCAGCACGCGCTCGACGCCGTTCGCCGTCGCGACGTTCGCTTCGCCTTCGCGAACCACGAGCGTCGTGCGCGGAGGATTCGCGCCGACGTCGATCCGGTAGAGCCCGGGACGATCGAGCGCGATCTGCGTCGCCGCGGTCTCGATTCGAACCGCATCGTCCGGCTGCAGATCGCGCACGCGCACGATGACATCGCCCGCTGCGACGAAGAGCGCGAGTTGCCGCTCGTCGAGCCGCGCGATGCGCACGTTCGTTTCACCCGCCAGGCGAAACTGGCCGCCGCCGTAATCGACCTCGGCGCGCGCTTCGCGCCCGGTCCACAGGCTGTCACGCTGCGCCACCGGATAGTTGAGACCGATCGCCGACCATTCGGCGCCTTCGGGCGAATGGCGCAGCATGCCCTGCACGTTCGCGACGCGGCCGACGCGGGTCGGCAGCGCGTCATCGGTCTCTGCGAGAGCGCTGAACGCCATGCCGGCCGCTGCCGCGGCCACGAGCCACGTGACGACGACACGCATGCAACGAGCGGAATGCGACGGCTGCACGGTTCGCTTCATCGATTCGGAACGGCCGCATGCCGCTCGGCGTTGACGCACGCGGTTCGCATTAGAATCTTGCGCTCGTCTCGTCCGTTTGCAATCGTGCACGCGATCACCTGCTGGAGACACTCGTGAAACGAACCCTTCGCGCCTCGCTCGGCGCGCTCGCCGTTGCCGCTGCGCTCGCCGCAGGCGACACATCCGCGCAGTTCTCGAACGCGTTCTTCTTCGGCGACAGTCTCACCGACAGCGGATCGTTCAAGCCGATACTGCCGCCCGGCACGGGTCTTTTCACGACGAATCCGGGTCCCGTCTGGTCGCAACTCGTGGCACGCCGTTACGGTTTCGAAGCGATTCCCGCGGACCAGGGCGGCACGAACTTCGCGCAGGGCGGCGCCCGCGTCACCAGTCTTCCGGGCGTGCCGGCGACGCCGCCGACCGGGAACGCGACGCCGATCAGCGCGCAGGTGACGCAACTCGTCTCCGCGGGGCCGCTCGATCGCAACGCGCTGTACAGCGTCTGGGGCGGCGGGAACGACATCTTCTTTCAACTCGGCGCGGCGGGCGCGGGCGCGATCACGCCGGCCGAGTTGCAGGCGAACGTCATCACGGCTGCGGGCGATCTCGCGCGGCAGGTCGGCATTCTGCGCGCCGCCGGCGCCCGCTACATCATCGTCCTCAATCTCGCGGACATCGGCCGCACGCCGTTCGGTCTGACGTCCGGGCAGGCGGCACAATTGAGCGCGATCACGACGCTGTACAACACCGCGCTGCGGAGCGGGCTGGATGCGGTGGGCGCGCCGACCATTCGCGTCAACGTCAACGCCCTGTTCAACGAGGTCGCCGACAATCCGGCGGCCTTCGGCCTCGTGAACGTGACGACACCGGCCTGCGGTGCGACGCCCGCGCTTCTGTGCACGTCGGCAGATCTCGTCTCACCGAACGCCGCGAGTACGTTCCTTTTCGCCGACAGCGTGCACCCGACGAGCGCCGCCCACGCGATCATCGCGCAGACGGTCGAATCGATGCTCGAAGGCCCGATGAAGATCGGCGTGCTGGGCGAAGCGCCGCTCGCGGTCGAAAGCGCCACGTTCCGCGCAATCGACGCCCGGATGATCTCGGCGCTCGATGCGCCGGCCGCGCCGAACCGCTTCAACGCCTGGGTCAGCTACGACTACGGCCACAACGACTTCGATGGCAACTTCATCTCCGGCAATGCCGACGTGAACACGATCGCGGCCGGCGGCGACGTCAAGGTCTCCGATCGCATGCTCGTCGGTGGCGCGTTCGGCTTCGCCGATAACGACGGCGACTTCGGCGGCAACAGCGGTGGCTACGAGTTGCGCGAAACGACCGGAACGATCTACGCAGGCTACGGCGACGGACCTTGGTATGTCGGCGCCACGCTCGGCGCGGGTGACCTCGATTTCAACGACGTGCATCGCCGGTTCGATCTCGGCGCGCTTTCGCGGACCGAGCGTGGCGACACGCGCGGCTGGCACCTGATGGCGAGCGTGCTCGGGGGCTACTGGTTCCGCTACGCCGACGTGCTGCACGGTCCGTTCGTGCGTCTCGCGTACCAGGACATCCACGTGAAGGGCTTCGCCGAGCGCGGCGACGACAGCACCGCGCTGATCTACGGCGAGCAGAAGCGCGAGTCGTTCGTGTCGACGCTCGGCTGGCAGGTCGCCGGCCAGATCGGCAACGTGCGGCCGTTCGCGCGCATCGGCTTCGCATTCGAAAGCAGGGACGATGCGCGCTTCGTGTCGGCGTCGTCGGTGACGCTCGGCGGCGCCTACTCGGTCCCGACGATCAAGCCGGATCGCGACTACGTGTCGTACCTGCTCGGTGCGAGCATGGATTTCGCGCACGTGACCGGCTACATCACCGGATCGGCGACGTCCGGCAGGAGCGATGGCAACGGATACGGCGTGACGATCGGCATGCGCGTTCCGCTCTGATCAACCCCGACGCCGCGGCTTGCGCGGCGCGTTCGCGAACATCCGGTCGTAGAGCGGCCGCGGCAACGCGCGGAACGCCCGCCCGAGGATCGCCATCGGCCACGGCAGCACGTGGAAGCGCCGGCGGCGCGCGATCGCGCGCGCGATGCTGCGCGCGGCGGCGTCGGCGCGCATCAGAAACGGCATCGGATACGGATTGCCCGTCGTCATCGGCGTGGCGACGTACCCCGGGCAGACCGTCAGCACGCCGATGCCGCTGCCATGCAGTTCGACGCGCAGGCTTTCGAGGTACGCGATCGCCGCAGCCTTCGACGCGCTGTACGCGCCGGAACCCGGGAGACCGCGAAAGCCGGCGATGCTCGCGATGCCCACGAGGGTGCCCCGGCGGGCGGCACGCATCGCCGCGATGAACGGCTGGAACGTATTGACGAGCCCGATCACGTTCGTGTCGAGCACGTCGCGAAACGTCGCGAGATCTTCCGCATGCTCGCTCGACGTGCCGCGCGAGACGCCGGCGTTCGCGATCACGATCTCGGGTGCGCCGAAGCGGGCGATGAACGCTGTCGCGGCGGCGGCGAGCGCTGCCTCGTCGCGGACGTCGCCGGCGAACGTCAGAACTTCGGCAGGCGCGAGCGCCTGCGCGAGGCGCTCCAGGTCGTCGCCCCTGCGCGCGAAGAGACCAAGCGCCGCGCCGCGCGACGCGTAGAAGCGGGCGAGCGCCTCGCCGATGCCCGACGAGGCGCCGGTAATGAAGACCCTGGCGCCGGTCAGCTCTTGCGCTCCGAGCGCGCCTTGGCAACGAGCTCGGTGATCGCGGGCGGCAGGTTCGCGTGCGTGCCGACGCGATCGGACGAGGTGAGGAACTTGCCGTCGACGACCACCGTCGGGACGCCCTCGATGTGATACTCCTGCGCGAGCTGCATCGCGCGCTTCACCTTGCCGTCGATCCCGAACGAATTGAACACGTCCTCGACCTTCTTCTTGTCGAGGCCCTTGCTCGCCGCCCAGTCGAAGAACTTGTTCTTGTCGGCCAGGTTGACGTTCTGCTGGTGGATCGCGTTGAACACCTCGGGCGACAGCTTGCGCGCGTCATCCATCGCGTCGAGCGTGTAGTAGACCTTCGCGAGCTGCACCCAATCGGAATGGAACATCACCGGGACGCGATGGAACGCGACGTCGGGCGGAAGCGTGGCGAGCCATTTGTCGAGATAAGGCTCGAGCGCCGCGCAATGCGGGCAGCCGTACGAAAAGAACTCGATCACTTCGATCTTGTTGCCCGATTCGACCGGATGCGGATTCTGGAGGCGGACGTAGTTCTTCCCTTCGACCAACTGCGCGCTTGCCGTGCCGGCGACCATCGCGAACGCGACGACGGCCATCAGCATGCGGACTGCGAAACGCACTGCGGAGAGGCTCATGAAAGCTCCTGGGGGGTGAAGACGTTTTGGGCCGGTCCGGTGATGCGCGAGTTCCCCCGCCCGTCACGCGATTTGCGGCGCCCGTCAGTAGTGGATGACCGCGACGTCGAAGCCGCGCTTCGCGAGCTCCGACTTCATCCGGCCGAGCTCGTCGGCGTTGTCGTACGGCCCGAGGCGCACACGATAGCGGATGCTCCTGTCCGGCAGCGCTCCCTGCTGCACGCTCGCCTCCCACCCGGCCAGCGCGAGGCGCGCGCGCAGATTCTCGGCATCGGGCGCCGTCGAGAACGATCCCGCCTGCAGCCAGAAACGGTCGACGGGCTTGACCGCCTTCGCCATCGCGTCGGCCGCGGTTCCGGGCTTCTCCGCAGTCGCCTGCTGCAATGCGGCGGGCGCGCGCTCGATCGACTTGTCGTCGAGCCGCTCCTTGGCGGGCTCGACGGCCGGGCGGCCGACAGGCTGCGCCGGCTGCACCTTCGGTTCCTCGACGCCGGGCAGGATCTTGTAGAAGTCGAAACGCGGCTTGTCGTCGGCCTTGGTGACGGTCGCCTTCTCGCGTGACGGCTCGCGCGCGTCGCGCGACAGCGTCGGCATCGGCAACGCGGGATTGTTCTTCATCAGGTAGTACGCGACGCTCGCCGCCATGCCGAGGCCGACGATGATGCCGATGAACACGCCGAGCAGCGTCCCGCCGAACGAGCCGCGGGGTTGCGGCGTGCGCGCAATCGCCTTTCGACGCGAAACCCTGGATGCAGTCATGAGGTGAATTCGTAGTGCGGCATCGATGCCGTCATTGGAAACGCGGTGATGCGCGCCGACAAGCGCTACATCGCCTCGGGCGCGCGGATGCCGAGCAGGGTGAGTCCGTTGCGCAACACCTGACCCACGGCGACGATCAGCGCGAGCCGCGCATTCCGCAGCCTCGCATCGTCGACGAGAAAGCGCTCCGCATTATAGTAACTATGGAATTCCTGCGCCAAATCCTTGAGGTAGAACGTGAGCTGATGCGGCGCGAACTCGCGCGCGGCAGTCGCGATCTCGTCGGGAAAGTCGGCGAGGCGACGCAGCAGCGCCGTCTCGTAGCGGCTTTCGAGCAGCGACGTTTCGGCGTCGCGCAGGCTCGCCCGCGCGTCTTCGAACGTGAGTCCCGCCTGCTTCAGCACCGACGCGACGCGTGCGTGCGCGTACTGCACGTAGTAGACCGGATTCTCGTCCGACTGCGAGCGCGCGAGATCGATGTCGAACACGAACTCCGAATCGGCCTTGCGTGACACGAGAAAAAAGCGCACCGCATCGCGCCCCGCCTCGTCGATCAGGTCGCGCAGCGTCACGTAGCTGCCGGCGCGCTTGCTGATCTTCACTTCCTCGCCGCCGCGCATCACCGTCACCATCTTGTGCAGCACGTAGTCGGGATAGCCGGGCGCGATGCCGATCCGAAGCGCCTGCAGCCCCGCGCGGACCCGCGCGACGGTGCCGTGATGATCGGAGCCCTGGACGTTGATCGCACGGTCGAAACCGCGCTCGAACTTGGTGACGTGATAGGCGACGTCGGGCACGAAGTACGTGTAGCCGCCGTCGGATTTGCGCATCACGCGGTCCTTGTCGTCGCCGAAGTCCGTCGTGCGCAGCCATAGCGCGCCTTCGTGCTCGTAGGTGACGCCGGCATCGGCGAGCTTCCCGACCGTCGCGTCGACGCGTCCGTCCGAGTACAGCGAGCTCTCCAGGTAGTAGCGGTCGAAACGAACGCCGAACGCCGCGAGGTCGCGGTCCTGCTCTTTGCGCAATTGCGCAACCGCGAAACGGCGGATCGGCTCGATATCCGACAAGTCGTTGCCGACCTCGTCCAGGTAGCGCTGCGCGAGCTCACGGATGTATTCGCCGCGATAGCCGTCCTCGGGAAAGTCGCCCGACTCGCCGAGGATCTCGTGTGCACGCGCGCGCACCGATACGGCGAGGTTCTCGATCTGCTGGCCCGCGTCGTTGTAATAGAACTCGCGCGAAACGCTCGCACCCTGCCATTCGAGCAGGTTCGAGATCGCGTCGCCGAGCGCCGCCTGGCGGCCATGGCCGACGTGCAGCGGTCCGGTCGGATTGGCGGAGACGAATTCGACGAGCACGCGCTCGCCGTTACGCGCATCGCTTCGTCCGTAGCGATCCTGCTGCGCGAGGATCGCCGGAACGACCTGCTGCCGCGCCGCATGCGTGAGACGCAGATTGATGAAGCCCGGACCCGCGACGTCGGCCGATTGCACGATGTCGGGCAGCGCGCCTTCGAGTGTCCGCGCAAGCGTCTGCGCGAGCTCGCGCGGATTGCGCCGCGCGCGCTTCGCGAGCATGAGCGCGACGTTCGTCGCGTAATCGCCGTGCGCCGCGTCGCGCGGGCGTTCGACAAGCGCCGCTGACGCGGCCGCGTCCGGCAGCACATCGCGAACGATGCGCGCGAGCGCGTCTTCGATGCGTTCTTTCGGATTGAGCGTCGGAGCCGGAACGGCAGGTACTTCGGGCGCGGGCATGGTGGCGCGCAATTATAGAACTCGCGGCAATGCGCTCCGGTCACATCGGTATGTGTCGGGAATAGACGACGGCAAACCGTTGTCCCGAGCAACAATTTCAGGAGAACGGAATGCCTCGAACATCGTTACACCCGGTCTGGGTTCTTCCAATCGCAGCGCTGATCGCGTTGGGCGCTGCCCTCTTCGATTACTTCTGGAGCGGCAACGGCATTCACGGCACCGCCGGCGTGCTGCTCGTCATCGCGAGCAGCGCGGCGATGCTGATCCTCGCGATCCTGCTCGTGCAATGGGCGACGAGGGGCTTCGCGCACGGTCTGCTCCTCGTCCTTCTGATCATCGACATCGCCGGCACGGCGCTCGCCGCCTGGTTCCTGCAGGCGTGGTGGATCCTCGGCGCGACGGTGCTCGCGGCGATCGGCTGGCTGATCGCATTGCCGACGTCGCGCACGCCGCGCGCCGCGCCGGCGATGGTGGCCGTCGGCGTTGTCATCGCCACCGCGATCGGCGCGTTCACGTCGATGCCCGCGTCGCGTGCGCAGGATGGCCAGACATTGCCTCCCGCTGCGAATGCGTCACCCGAAGAAGCCGGCGTCCGCTATCACGGCTGGTACACGTTCAACGGCGACTTGATGGACCAGAAGTTCTCGCAGGCCGCCCAGATCACGCCGCAGAACGTCGCGCGCTTGCAGAAGGCATGGGAAGTGCACACCGGCGACGTGTCGACCGGTGACGGCAAGACGCCGGTCAGCGACTGGTCGGCGACGCCGCTGTTCGTCAACGATACCGTCTACGTGTCGACGCCGTTCTACCGGATCTTCGCGCTCACGCCCGACACCGGCAAGGTCAAGTGGACGTTCGACACGCATGCGCAACTGAAGGCGTTGACGCAGCCCGACCTGAAGACGCGCGGTGTCGCGTACTGGCAGGCGGCGACTCCGCAAGCCGGCAAGACCTGCCAGAAGATCGTCTATCTCGGGACGATGGAAGCGAAGCTCTACGCGGTCGACGCCGACACCGGCAAGCCGTGCGACGGATTCGGCAGTCACGGCGTGCTCGACATCAACCAGTGGAACACCGTCAATGCGAAGTGGCCGCTGTCGATTCTGCAGCCCCCGACGGTCTACAAGGACACGCTCTACATCGGCTGGGCCGGCAAGGACTGGGCCTACGAGGAAGCGCCGCCGGGAACGGTGTTCGCCGTCGACGCGCAGACGGGCAAGCTCAAGTGGACGTTCGACGCGTTGCCGAAGGACGAGGCGAAGCAGACGGGAACCTCGAACGTATGGGCGAGCATGTCGATCGATCCCGAGCACGGCATCCTGTACCTGCCGATCAGCTCGCCGAGCCCGAACTTCTGGGGCGGCAATCGCAAGGAGAAGCTGCCGCTCGCAACGTCGGTCACCGCGCTCGATGCGGACAGCGGCAAGGTGTTGTGGAGCCGGCAGATCGTGCATCACGACATCTGGGACTACGACACGAACTCCCCGCCGACGCTCGTCGACCTGCACAAGGACGGCAAGACGATTCCCGCGCTCGTGCAGTCGAGCAAGATGGGCTTCTTCTTCGTGCTGAATCGCCTGACCGGCGAGCCGATCTATCCGATCGACGAGCGCAAGGTGCCCGCATCCGACGTTCCGGGCGAGCAGGCGTCGCCCACGCAACCGTACCCCGAGACGCTCGAGCCCACGGTCCCCGACAAGATCCCCGGCATCTTCAAGCTCGCCGACTGGGCCGGGTTCGGCGAATGCAGCGATACGCTCGCGAAATTGCGCCATGAAGGCCGCTACACGCCGCCGAGCGTGCAAGGCACGCTCGCGTATCCGTCGACCGCGGGCGGCGTCGAGTGGGGCGGCGGCGCCGTCGATCCGAGGAGCGGCGTCTACGTCGTCAACAGCTCGGCGGTGGCGCAGATCTATCGTCTGGTGCCGCGCGACAAGTTCGATGCCGAGAAGAAGAGCGATCCGAAGAGCTACTACGCGCAGGCCGGCGCGCCATACGGCTTCTACCTGCACAACTTCGTCAACCGCTGGGGGATGCCGTGCTGGAATCCGCCGTACGGCACGATGTCGGCATACGACCTGAACACCGGCAAGCTGCTGTGGCGAAAGCCGTTCGGCGAGGTCCAGAAGTGGGGCTTCTACATGCCGAAGTCGTGGGGATCGGTGACCATCGGCGGGCCGCTGATCACCAAATCAGGCGTAATCTTCGTCGGCGGCTCGATGGACGCGCGCGTGCGGGCGATCGACCTCGAGTCGGGCGACGTGCTGTGGAAGGCGCAGGTCGACGCACCCGCGGTCGCCAATCCCGGCACCTACATGTACAAGGGCCGGCAATACGTCGTGTTCGTCGTCGGCGGCAACGCGATCCTGAAGCCGCAGGTATCGGACGAGATCGTGGCCTATGCGCTGCCGTCGGCAACGGGTTAGGGTGACGGCCCCTCAGCCAGTCAGAAGCTGACCGGATCGACGTCGAGCGCCCAGCGCACGCGCGCGCTCGCCGTCGTCGACAGCGCTTCGCGCCAGCGCGGCAAGAACGCGAGCAACGCCTTGCGCTCGCCGCTCTGCGCGATCACCTGGCCCCGTTCGAAGCCACGCCGCCGCGGGAGCGACGCGGGCACCGGAGGGAACACCTGCACGCGCGCATCGCCGTTGCACAGCTTCTGCGCGTGATCGTAGGCGCTGTCGAGAAAGCGATCGACGTCGGCGCGCGCATGCGCTTCGGCGACGAGCAGCGCAATGCGCGACGAGGGCGGCAACTCCGCCGCTTCACGCTCGCCCAGCAGTTCGGCGGCGAAGCGGGCGTAGTCGTGGCTTGCGAGCGCGCGATAGACGGCGTGCCCGGGGAAATCGGTCTGCACGATCACTTCGCCCTCGCGCTCGGCGCGGCCCGCGCGGCCCGCGACCTGCATGAGAAGCGCGGCGAGGCGCTCCGTTGCACGGAAGTCGGCACTGTAGAGCGCGTTGTCGGCGCCCAGCACGCCGACGAGCGTCAAGCGAGGGAAATCGTGCCCTTTCGCGAGCATCTGCGTGCCGACCAGGATGTCGATCGCCTGCTCCTCGACGTCCTTCGCGAGCGTCGCAAAAGCGTCCTTGTTGCGCGTCGTGTCGCGGTCGACGCGCGCCACGCGGGCGCCCGGAAACGCCGCACGAACCGCCTGCTCGAGTCGCTGCGTACCGAAGCCGAGCGGCAACAGGTCGACGTTGCCGCATTCGGGACAGGCACGCGGCAGCGGCTTCGACTGGCCGCAGTGATGGCAGCGCAAGCGGTCGGGAACGCGATGCACGACGAGCCGTGCGGCGCAGCGCGTGCATTCGGACTCCCAGCCGCACGCCGCGCATTTGAGCGACGGCGCATAGCCGCGCCGGTTGACGAAGATCAGCGACTGCTCGTTTCGCGCGAGACGCGCACCGATCGCGGCGCGAAGCGCCGGCGTGAGCCCGTCGCGAACGTCGGCCGCGCGCAACGGCGCGAATCGCACGGCGGGAAGCCGTGCACGAGGATCGGCACGCTCGGGCATCGTCGCATGCCGGTAGCGATCGTTTTGCGCGCGCGCCCACGTCTCGAGCGACGGCGTCGCGCTGCCGAGCACGATCGGCACGCCGCGCCGCTGCGCGCGCCAGACGGCGAGATCGCGCGCGTGATAACGCACCCCGTCCTGCTGCTTGAACGAATCGTCGTGCTCTTCGTCGACGACGACCAGCGCGAGACGCGGCAACGGCGCGAACACGCCGAGTCGCGTGGACAACACGACCTGCGCGTCGCCGCTCGCTGCGGCATCCCAGTTCGCGCGACGCTCGCCGGCCGCCAAGCGACTGTGCAGCGTCACGGTACGCGCGTCGGGCAGTGCCCGTTGCACGCGGCGCTCGAACTGCGGCGTCAGGTTGATCTCGGGGACGAGGACCAGTACCTGGCCGCTGCGCGCGACTGCGTGCGTCGCGGCGGCGAGATAGACGTCGGTCTTGCCGCTTCCGGTCACGCCGTGCAGCATCGTCACCGCGAATGCGCCGAGGGACGCCACGACTGCATCCAGTGCGCGCGTCTGCGCCGCATTGAGTGCGTGGTGCGCCGGCGGATCGGCCTCCGTCTGCGCCGCATTCGTTGGCGTGCGCCTGCGCGACCGTGTCGACGGTGGCACCAGCAGCGCATGCGCAAGACCGGGTGGCGCCTGGTAATAGGTGCTCACGAACGCTGCCAGCGTCATGACCTCCTCCGGCAAACGTGCAATGCCGGAGAGCGCGTCGATCGGTTGCAGGCGCTCGCCGAATTCGGATGCCGCGTCGACGTCGATGACGACGCCGAGCGCCGCCCGGTTCGCAAGGCGCGCCCGTACGATGTCGCCGCGCACGACGTCGAGGCCGTCCGGGATCCAGTAATCGAAGGTCTGCCACGCCGCGATCGGCATGGCCACATGAGCGATCGCCATCGAGACGCGCCGGCAGGAATTACAACATCGTGCCGCGGTGAACGTCGACGATTACGCGATACTTAAACCGATACTTCAACATGAGAGGCCAAACTTCTAATTCCAAAACCGTCCGGTAAAGATTTCCAACGGGCTCTGTGGATAGTTTTGTGCGTAACTGATGACGCCGCTCGTTTCGCCGCAGCCCAACGGCATGGCGTGATTGTTGCACTGTCGCACGGGCGCCAAAATGGCATTGCATTTTCAGCGACTTACGCTTTTCGCTTCGCGCAATTTTCGTCACACGATCCGGTGTAGGACAAATGGCGGATCGATGTGTATAAGTCCGTGGGGAAAGCGTGTTTCGGCCGTTTGTCAACCCCTCCGAGGCCCGCTTCCGGGCGCGCTTTGGCTGCCGTTGAAACTTGGCGACGCGCGATGGACCGCCGCCACCAGTGCGGCCACGTTCTCCGGCGGCGTGGCCGGCACGAGTCCATGGCCGACGTTGAACACGTAGCCGGCAGCGGGTCCCGAATCCTCGATCAGTGCCGAGGCGGCGCGCTCGACGCTCTCGGGATCGGTCAGAAGCGCGAGCGGATCGAGATTGCCCTGGAACGCGACGTCGCGGCCGAAGCGGCGGCGCGCCTCGGCGAGATCGGCCGTCCAATCAAGCCCGATGCACGAGGCGCCCGATTCCACGATCGCGGGGAGCGATGCGGCGGCTCCCTTCGTGAACACGATCGTCGGGACGCCGGCCGGCAGGCGCGCCAGAATCGAACGCGTCGGCGCCAGCGAAAAGCGCCGGTACGCGGCGGGTGACAGCAAGCCGCCCCATGTGTCGAACAGCATCAGTGCTTCGGCGCCCGCGCGAGCTTGCTCCGACAGATATGCGCTGACCGCGTCGGCATTGATGCGCACCAGTCGATCGAGGAGATCCGGTCGCGCGAATGCCATCCTGCGCACCGTGGCGAAGTCGGCGCTGCCGTGACCTTCGATCATGTAGCACGCGAGCGTGAACGGGCTTCCGGCGAAGCCGATCAGCGGCACGCGACCCGCCAGCGCGCGCTTGGTTTCGGCGATCGCATCGAAGACGTAGCGAAGCCGCGCGAGATCGGGAACGGTCAACGACGCGATTGCCTGCTCGTCGGCGGTCGTGCGCGCAAAGCGCGGACCTTCGCCGTCGGCGAAGCGCAGACCGAGGCCCATCGCGTCCGGCACCGTGAGGATGTCCGAGAACAGGATCGCTGCGTCGAGCGGAAAGCGGGCGAGCGGCTGCAGCGTCACTTCCGCGGCAAGCGATGGATTCGTCGCGAGCGCCATGAAGCTGCCGGCGCGTGCGCGAAGCGCCGCGTATTCGGGCAGGTACCGCCCGGCCTGGCGCATCAGCCAGATGGGAACGTACGGCGTTGGCTCGCGGCGCAGTGCGCGGAGCAGCGTGTCGTTGACGAGGTGATCCCCCCACGCGTGCGGCTTCGCCGCTGCGCTGCCCCCCGGGGGGCGGAATTCGCGCTCGGGACGGCCCTTCGCGCTCATCGTGGTCATGTCCCCTCGCCCCGGCCCTCTCCCCCTCGGGGAGAGGGAGCCGAGCGGCGCGAGGCGGGTGAGGGGGCAACGAGGCTGCGTCCCGTCAACCGCTCCAGCACTGCGAGCGGCGAGCGCTCCGGCTCGTAGAGCGCGTCGATCGGCAGATGCGTCGTCTGCTCGAGCATGTACTGACCCGACGACGCTGCGTGCATCACCTGGTCGGAGAAACAGATCCACGTCGTGCCCGGCGCGAAGCGCACTTCGCGCTGCTCCGAGCTGCGCTGATACGCGACGTCGGCCTTCGCCGTATCATGCAGGCCGAGCATCAGGTGGTCGTATTGACTGCGCGGCGATTTCGTCACGTGCAACGCCGACAGGATGCTCGCCTCGCCCCGCAGCATCGTGCGAATGCGCGGCAGAAGCCTTCCCGCCATCGTTTCGAACGATTCGCCGACGCGCCAGACGCGATCCTCGCCATCGGGATTCACGTTGCAGAACACCCGCAGGATGCGAACGCCGTGGTTGGGCCGCGACGGGAATGCGTCGACGTGCAGACGCGTATCGTCCTTGCGCCACGACACCGCGCGCCCCGATGCCCGGTGCGGACGATAACTCGTACGCGCGCGCTCGAGATGCGGCGCATAGCGCGGAAAGAGCGCAGCGACCAGTGCGCTCGCGTCGGAAGCGAACCGGGCGATCATCGCAGTCAGCGCGGCCAGGTCGGCCGGTTCGCCGCGCGCGCCCTTGATGGCGTCGCCCTCGAGGCTGATGTTCTTCGCCTTCTCGTCGGACCAGCGCACGTCCAGGAAACGCCGCTCTTCGGCGGACAGTTCGAACGCTAGCTGGGGCAGGACGAGCACCGCGCCGCTTTCGAGATCGCGTGCATGACGCTCGGTTTCCGAAGGCGCGACGAGCGGGCGCCATCGCGCGATGTCGAGCGTGACGACCGGCGTCAGCATGATACGACCCGGCTTAGCGCGGCAGCGACGACGATCCCATCAGATACGCGTCGATCGCGTGGGCGCATTGGCGACCCTCGCGAATCGCCCACACGACGAGCGACTGGCCGCGCCGCATGTCGCCTGCAGCGAAGACGTTTGGAAGGTTCGTGCGGTAATCGTCGGTGCTCGCCTTCACGTTCGTTCGCGCGTCGCGCTCGACGCCGAACTGCTCGACGATGCCGGTGTCACCGGGCCCGGTGAACCCCATCGCGAGCAGCACGAGATCCGCCTTGATCTCGAATTCGGTGCCCGGAATCTCGACCATCCGCATCGTTCCGCTGCCATCGCGCTGCCATTCGACGCGCGCAGCGACGAGCTTCTCGACGCGGCCGTTCGCGCCTTCGAAACGCTTGGTCGCGACCGACCAGTCGCGCTCGCAGCCTTCCTCGTGCGACGACGACGTGCGCAGCTTGATCGGCCAGTAGGGCCATACGAGCGGCTTGTTCTCGTTGACCGGTGGTTGTGCGAGCAGCTCGAACTGCACGATCGACAGCGCGCCCTGGCGGTTCGACGTGCCGACACAGTCGGAGCCCGTGTCGCCGCCGCCGATGACGATCACGCGCTTGCCCGCGGCGCTGATCTGCGCGTCGACGCGATCGCCGGAGACGACGCGGTTCTGCTGTGGGAGGAAGTCCATCGCAAAATGGACGCCGCGAAGCTCGCGCCCGGGCACCGGCAGGTCGCGCGGCTTTTCTGCGCCGGCCGTCAGCGCGACCGCGTCGAACTCGCCGAGCAGCGACTGCGCGGAGACGTTGCCGCCGACCTGCGAATTCGGACGGAACTCGACGCCCTCGATCGACATCTGCGCCATGCGCCGGTCGATCAGGTGCTTCTCCATCTTGAAATCGGGAATGCCGTAGCGCAGGAGGCCGCCGATCCGATCCTCCTTCTCGAACAGCACGACTGCGTGCCCGGCCCGCGCGAGCTGCTGCGCGCACGCGAGACCCGCCGGTCCCGATCCGACGACTGCGACACGGCGTCCCGTCTTCTGCGCCGGCGGCATCGGCACGACCCAGCCTTCCTCGTAGCCCTTGTCGATGATGAAGTGCTCGATCGACTTGATGCCGACGGGGTCGTTGTTGATGTTGAGCGTGCACGCCGCTTCGCATGGCGCGGGACAGATGCGCCCGGTGAATTCGGGAAAGTTGTTCGTCGAATGCAGCACGTCGAGCGCCGTCTTCCACTGCTGCCGATAGACGAGATCGTTCCAGTCGGGAATGACGTTGTTGACCGGGCATCCCGTCTGGCAGAACGGAATTCCGCAATCCATGCAGCGCCCGCCCTGCTTCGAGGCCGAAGCGTCGTCGAGCGCGTGGATGAACTCGCGGAAATGACGCACGCGCGCCTGCACGGGATCGGCGACTTCGGCGATCCGCTGCCATTCGAGAAAACCGGTGACCTTGCCCATCTCGCTCGCGTTTTGGCCGGCTGCGGATGACGCAGCCGGTTCGTTGGTGTTTCAGGCGACCGCCCGCTCCTGTGCAGCGCCGGCCGGTTTCGCCGGCTGCGCCTTCGCGTAAAGCTCGGAGAGCGCACGCACGTACTCGTTCGGGAACACCTTCACGAACTTCGCGCGCGCCTGATCCCAGTGGTCGAGCATCGCCAGCGCCACCGTCGATCCGGTGAAGCGCAGGTGCCGCTCGATCAGCCTTCGAAGCATCGCTTCGTCGGCGGCGTCGCCGTGCAACAGACGCCCCTTGCCGGCCGCTGCGAGTTCGTTCTCGACGCGGTGCTGCCCGCTTTCGGCGAGAACAGGACCGAGCGACACCATCGCCTGGTTGCAACGCGACGCGAACGTCCCGTCGGGATCGTAAACGTAGGCGACGCCCCCGCTCATGCCCGCTGCGAAATTGCGGCCCGTGCGGCCCAACACGACGACGGTGCCCCCCGTCATGTATTCGCAGCCGTGATCGCCGGTGCCTTCGACGACGGCCGTCGCGCCGGAATTGCGCACGCAGAAACGCTCGCCGGCGATGCCGCGGAAATAGGCCTCGCCGTCGATCGCGCCGTACATCACCGTGTTGCCGATGACGATGTTCTCTTCGGGCTTCGCCGGACACGCCGGGTCGGGATAGACGACGATGCGTCCGCCGGAAAGTCCTTTGCCGACGTAATCGTTCGTGCCGCCCTGCAGTTCGAACGTGATTCCCCGCGCGAGGAATGCGCCGAAGCTCTGGCCCGCCACGCCTTCGAACGCGACGTGCAGCGTGTCCTCGGAGAGTCCTTCGTGCCCATGCTTGCGCGCGACGGCGCCCGACAGCATCGCGCCGACCGAGCGGTGCGCGTTACGGATCTTGTAGGCGAGGCGCACCGGCTGTCCCTTGTCGATCGCCGGCGCGGCCGCCTCGATCAATTGATGGTCGAGCGCACGCGCAAGCCCGTGGTCCTGCGACTCGCACTGATGGCGCGCGACCTCCCGCGGCATCGGCGGCTGGTAGAACACACGCGAGAAATCGAGCCCCTTCGCCTTCCAGTGCGCGATGCCCTGGCGCATGTCGAGCAGGTCGCTGCGGCCGATCATTTCGGATAGCGTGCGGAAGCCGAGCGCCGCCATGATCTCGCGCAATTCCTCGGCGACGAAGAAGAAGTAGTTGACGACGTGCTCGGGCTGCCCGGTGAAGCGCTTGCGCAGCACCGGATCCTGCGTCGCGACGCCGACCGGGCAGGTGTTCAGATGGCACTTGCGCATCATGATGCAGCCTTCGACGACGAGCGGCGCCGTCGCGAAGCCGAACTCGTCGGCGCCGAGCAGCGCACCGATCGCGACATCGCGGCCGGTCTTCATCTGCCCGTCGACCTGCACGGCGATGCGGCCGCGCAGGCGATTCAGCACGAGCGTCTGCTGCGTTTCGGCGAGGCCCAGCTCCCATGGTGTGCCCGCGTGCTTGATCGACGACTCGGGCGATGCGCCGGTGCCGCCATCGTGGCCGGCGATCGTCACGTGGTCGGCCTTCGCTTTCGCGACACCGGCCGCGACGGTGCCGACGCCGATTTCGGAGACGAGCTTCACCGATACCGACGCCTGCGGATTCGCGTTCTTCAGATCATGGATCAGCTGCGCGAGATCTTCGATCGAGTAGATGTCGTGGTGCGGCGGGGGCGAAATGAGACCGACGCCCGGCACCGAGTAGCGCAGTTGTGCGATGTAATCGGAAACCTTGTGACCGGGCAACTGGCCGCCTTCGCCGGGCTTCGCGCCCTGCGCCATCTTGATCTGCAACTGATCGGCCGACGCGAGATATTCGGCGGTGACACCGAAGCGCGCCGAGGCGACCTGCTTGATGCGCGAGCGCAGGCTGTCGCCGGCCTTGAGCGGAATGTCGTGCTCGACCGCTGCCTTGCCGATGATCGTCGCGAGCGTATCGCCGTCCTTGACGATGCTTTTGCCCGCGCGCATCTCGCCGCGATAGCGCATCGCGTCCTCGCCGCCTTCGCCGGTGTTCGACTTGCCGCCGATGCGGTTCATCGCGATCGCGAGCGTCGTATGCGCTTCGGTGGAGATCGAGCCCAAGCTCATCGCGCCGGTCGCGAAGCGCTTGACGATTTCCCTGGCCGGCTCGACTTCGTCGAGCGGCACCGGCGTGCGAGCGCCGGTCTTGAATTCGAACAGGCCGCGCAGCGTCTTGAGCTTGCGTCCCTGGTCGTTGATCTGCGCCGCGTATTCCTTGTACGTCGAATACGAATTTGCGCGCGACGCATGCTGCAGCTTCGCGACGGTGTCGGGCGTCCACATGTGCTCTTCGCCGCGCACGCGGTACATGTACTCGCCACCCGCGTCGAGCGCGCCGGCGAGCAGCGGATCGTCGCCGAATGCGAGCGCGTGCAGGCGCGCCGCTTCCTCGGCGACTTCGAAGAGCCCGATGCCCTCGATCGTGCTCGCGGTGCCGGTGAAGTACTTGTCGACGAATGCCTTCTGCAGGCCGACGGCCTCGAAGATCTGCGCGCCGCAATAGGACTGGTACGTCGAGATGCCCATCTTCGACATCACCTTGTACAGGCCCTTGCAGATCGCCTTGATGTAGCGTTTCTGGACTTCTTTCCTGTCGATCTCGGCGCGCTGTTGCGCGAGTTCCGCCAGGGTCTCGAGTGCGAGGTACGGGTGGATCGCTTCGGCGCCGTAGCCTGCGAGCAATGCGAACTGATGCACTTCGCGCGCGGATCCCGTTTCGACGACGAGCCCCGTCGACGTCCGCAAACCCTTCTTCACCAGATGCTCGTGCACGGCGGCCGTTGCGAGCAGCGCCGGAATGGGCAGCATGTCGGGACCGACGGTGCGATCGGACAGGATCAGGATGTTGTAGCCCTGATGGATCGCATCTTCGGCGTGCGCGGCGAGGCTCGCGAGCGCCGCTTCCATGCCGTTGCCGCCCCACGCCGACGGATAGCAGATGTCGAGCTCGATCGAGCGGAACGCGCCGCCGGAGAAGAGCTCGATATGGCGCAGCTTCTCCATGTTCTCCGGCGTCAGCACCGGCTGCTGCGCCTCGACGCGCATCGGCGGCTCGCCCTTCGGCGTCGTGGCGTGTCCATGCGCGAAGTCGGCGATCTCGGCGTCGTCATCGCGCGGATCGAGCGCGAGCAGATTCGGACGCGGCCCGATGAACGACACGAGCGACATCACGAGCTCTTCGCGGATCGGGTCGATCGGCGGGTTCGTCACCTGCGCGAAGAGCTGCTTGAAATAGTTGTAGAAGACCTTCGAGCGGTCCGACAGCACCGGCAACGCCGCGTCGTTGCCCATCGAGCCGATCGCTTCCTCGCCGTTTTGCGCCATCGGCGCGAGGATGATCTTCAAGTCTTCCTGCGTGTAGCCGAACGCCTGCTGCCGATCGAGCAGCGGCACCGACGACGGCGTCGTCGGCGCGGGCTCGGGCATCTCCTCGAGACGCAGCCGATAACGCTCGATCCATTCGCGATAGGGCTTCGCGGTGGCGAGCGTGCGCTTCAATTCGTCGTCGTCGACGATCCGCCCGGCGTCGAGGTCGACGAGCAGCATCTTGCCGGGCTGCAGCCGCCACTTCTTGACGATCTTCGATTCGGGGATGTCGAGCACGCCGACTTCGGAGGCCATGACGACGTAATCGTCGTCGGTCACGACGAAGCGCGCCGGACGCAGGCCATTGCGATCGAGCGTCGCGCCGATCTGGCGACCGTTCGTGAACGCCATCGCCGCCGGGCCGTCCCACGGCTCCATCAGCGCCGCGTGATATTCGTAGAACGCGCGCCGATCGTCGTCCATCAGCGCATTCCCCGCCCACGCTTCGGGGATCATCAGCATCATCGCGTGCGGCAGCGAGTAGCCGCCCATCAGCAGCAGTTCGAGCGCGTTGTCGAACGACGCCGAGTCGGACTGGCCGTCGTAGATCAGCGGCCACAGCTTGTGCAAATCGTCGCCCAGTACCTTCGACGCAATCGCGCCTTCACGCGCGCGGATCCAGTTGAAGTTGCCGCGCAGCGTGTTGATCTCGCCGTTATGACAGATGAAGCGGAACGGGTGCGCCAGGTCCCAAGTCGGGAACGTGTTCGTCGAGAAGCGCTGGTGCACCATCGCGAGCGCGGAGACCATCGTCGGGTCGGCGAGATCGAGGTAGTACTCGCCGACCTGATGCGCGAGAAGCATGCCCTTGTAGACGATCGTGCGCGTCGAGAACGACGGCACGTAGAACTCCTTGCCGTGGCGCAGGTTGAGCGCCTGGATCGCGTGTCCGGCACCCTTGCGAATGACGTAGAGCTTGCGCTCGAGCGCATCCTGGTCCATCTCGCGCGAGCCGCGCGCGACGAATACCTGGCGAATCACCGGCTCGACTTCCTTCGTCCGCGTCGACAGGCCCGCGTTGTTCGTCGGCACGTCGCGCCAGCCCAGCAGCACCTGGCCTTCGGCGAAGATCGCCCGCTCGATCTCCTGTTCGCACGCCATCCGCGAAGCGGGCTCGCGCGGCAGGAACACCATGCCAACGCCGTACTGGCCGATCGCCGGCAACGTGATGCCCACCTTGCCGCAAACGCGGCGCAGGAATGCGTCGGGCATCTGGATCAGGATGCCGGCGCCGTCGCCCTGCAAGGGGTCGGCCCCCGTCGCGCCCCGGTGCGTCAGGTTCTTGAGGATCGCAAGGCCCTGCAGGATGACGTCGTGCGTCTTGCGGCCCTTGATCTGCGCGATGAACCCAAGGCCGCACGCGTCGTGCTCGTGCGCGGGGTCGTACAGACCCTGCGGGGCGGGCGGCCAGGCGTTGATCGACGCGCGCGACGGCTTTTCCACACTGCACCTCGAATGTGACGGGCAAATGGCCGGCGGAGCGGCGCCGGCGTCATGAGATTCGCCGAAATGCGGCGAAACCCGCCTATGCTACGCGGGATGCTGCATTGCGGCAAGATTCTGCCGGCGATCCAGGGTATTGCGCGCAGCCGTCATCGAATGCAACAGGCCGACGCCTGGACCCCGCATTTCCGCTGGAAATGCTTGCGTCATGGATGCTGTTCCGCTTTAA